>NZ_JBEPBF010000089.1:0-42760 GCF_040298985.1 Streptomyces sp. NPDC001093
TTGCCCTGGCACCGCCCGCCGACCTCCACCTGATACGTACTCACCGCCCCCCGCGGCACATAGCCCTTCCCACCGTCATAGGCCGGGTTCGGAACCCCGTTCCGCCCCTGCGGGAACGGCCGCACCCGCAACTCCCGCCGCTCCCCGTCGAGTTCCACCGGCATCCCGTCGACATCCCTGGCCACCATCCGGTCCAGGTACGACAGGGGCAGCCCCTTCATGGGGAACACATAGCCCTCGTCGAAGGTGATCCCGAGGTAGGCCTGGTCCGCCACGTCGGCGGAGACCCCGATCTCCCGTTCGGCCTCGTTGTAGTACGGGGCGAGATCCTCGTAGGTGAGCGGCCAGTCGGCCCCCTCGCCGTAGAGCGTGCGCATCCGGAAGTCCTCGGGCAGCATCCGCAGCGTCTTGCCCTCCCAGTGCATGGTCGTGCCCCCGAGGACCCGCGTATAGGTCGTGTCGGTGGCCAAGGGCCCACTCTGCACGAGGTAGGCCGAAGCATCGGACGTGCCCGGGAAGATGCGCCGCGCGTCGGTGCCGCGAGGCATCGGGGCGTTGAGGATGGCCGGATAGGGGGACTGGTTGTCCTTGCCGATGGCCGAGTAGAACCGGTTCAGGTAGTCCTCGTAGCCCCTCAGGGTCAGGTCCTCGGCCGGGCCCGCCTCCAGTATCAGCACTCTCCTGCCCGCGTCGCTGAGCCGCGAGGCGATGAGGGCGCCGGAGATCCCGCCGCCGACGATGACGGCATCGTAGACATCCTCGGCCGCCGCCATGGGGTCGGTGCGCTTCGCCGCCCCTTGGGGGAACTTCTCGTACATGGGGCAGTCACTCCTCCTCTGCCGGGCGCGCCGGGACGGGTGTGGCGGCCGGCGTTCGAGTCGGCCGGCCACCGTCGGACGGTCTCGGCCCTGGCTCGCATGGCGGACAGGTGGGCGCCGCGGCTCCACGTCAGGTCGCGGACGCTGTGCCGGTGGCCGGTGGTGCCGACGAACTGCCCGGAGGGTTCCGTGCGGTCGCTGTGGTGGATGACGGCCCTCAGCACGGCGTCACCGGTGGCCGTCAGGGCGGTGACGGCCACAGCCTGGGACGTCGACATATCGGTGCCGGACCGGGTGAAGAAGGAGTCACCCGGAGGCTGAGGATCGCTGAAACCGAAACCACTACCGCTCGCCCGCGCTCGGGAAGCGCCGGACGGCCGTCTGGTGCGGGCGCGCATGTCGGACATGGTGGACTCGGCATTTCCGAACTCCGTCACCTTTCGAGCGGATCCATCGGATCCGGCCTGCTGCCGGCTTTCTGATCACGCGGAGGGAAAGGGCGGGAATCGAGTGCGTCCATCGGCTGCCGCCACGAGTACGTGGGAATCCGGCGCGAGCATGCCGGAAGGACGGCTCAGGAGAGCGCAGATCGTTCTTGGGGACTTTCGATGGTCAAGCCGCGAGTGGTGTCGCTGCCGGGAACGCCGGGCGCGCAGACCACTGCCGCATCCACAACGATACGCGCGATCCCGCAAGATCGCCGGATGGGCCGCGGGCGTATGCCAGAGGTCGATTCGGCCGACCTGTGGCATGACGTCCCCATCGCCGTCGCCTGAACCAGAATGGGCATCAGGAGGTGCCGTCGGCAGTGGTTTTGCGAGAGGCGACGGCCGCGGGGTGGCTCCGGCGGTGGCGCGCTCGCACCGGGCAGAGCGGGCCGGAGTGACGCCGGCGCCGGCCTGGCCGTACCTCAAGCAGCCCTCCCATGACGGCGCGTGAGCGGCTGCCGAGCGGCTGGTCAGTGCGTACGTGACCGTGCGATCCCAGCGGGTGTGGTGACATCGAAGAGCCGGGGGCAGGCCACCGCACCCCGGAGGCCGGTGCCCACCGAAGCGCGAAGACCGGCCCTGTAGACGATCAGCACCGCGCCCGGAAGTCCACAGCTCAACTACCGGCCTGCAGAAGGGCTATGCCCCGCGCACAGGCTGCGCAGGAGGCCACGTCCGTTTGACCGGCGGCCGTGTTGCGGTCCACCCTACGCGTGCTTTGATGGGAATGAAGGCATACGTGCCAGCAGGTGTTCGCGCGGCCGATGCCATCGACGCGGGGCAGCGATATGACGCAGTTGCAGCGTGGAGCCGGGTCGCACATGTGATGCGCGGCACCACGACCATGACCCGCCGATCTCTATGCGCGCCACCACTCTGCGTCCGCAGGACGTCCCGTCAGCAATGTGCCGCGCGGAGGGAACGGACCTCATGTCCACCAAGGTCATCCGCCATCCGGAAGGCAGGGCACGGCCCCACAGCGCCCCCTGGTACACGTTGTATCCGAGACGGTGGTCCTCCCGGATCTCACGGGCAGTGGGCAGAAGATGGCGCAAGATCAGGACTGAAAGGGAGGCACGCAGGAGCATCGTCCCTAACCGGAATTGGCGCTCCTGGAATTTTTCCCTGGGCCCCTTGCTGCGCATATACGCCTTCCTCGGAACTCTTCTTCTTTTCACTTGGGTAGGACTGGCTCTTTATGATTTCAAAAGTAATCCGAAGGGTAAAGATACCGATCTGCACAAATCCCTCGACTCCTTCTGGTTCGACGCCGTCAAGAACATCGTGGGCCCTGTTCTGACGGGCTCCCTGCTCCTGGCATTCTTCCTTCTCTACTGGTACCACAAGACCAAGAAGCCGCTCATCGACAAGGCGCGCACGCATCCCCATGAACTGGTCCCCACGGCCGGTACGCTCGTCAACAGGATTGTCGGGCGCCGGGAACTGTCCCAGGTGATGGCCCAGACCCTCCGCAGCCGGAAAACGCGGAAGCCTTATCTGCTCGTCGGTGGTGTGGGCGTCGGCAAGACGGCCGTTCTGGTCGAACTCACCCGGATGCTGGCACAACAGTCCGCCGTTCCCGTACCCATCAGTCTGCGCGACATGAAGGGCGACGGTGAACTCGACTTCGAGGAAATAGCACGGCGTCGTTTCGAGGACGAGGCGGATCAGGGAGTACTCGCCGGCAGCAACATCGACAAGACGTGGCGGCAGCTGAGACTCGACGACAAGGCTGTCGTCATCGCCGACGGTCTGGAGGAGGCCCTTCTGGACGAGAAGTACCAGGAGGACCGCGACAACATCATCCGCCGGGCGATAGAGCGCGCGGACCGGCAAAAGCTCCCCTTGGTCATCGCCTCGCGCCCGCACGCACCGCTCGAGGGGACCCGGGCCGCGATCGCCAACCTTGAACCGCTGAGCGAGGAAGCGGCCCTGGAATACCTGATACGCGAACCCGGTGAGTCGGACGAGCGCCGACTGGACTGGGTGGTGGAGACCGCCCAGGTCACGGACTCGCCGATCTACCTGCGTATCGCCCGTCTGCTGCAGCAGTGCGGGCTCCTGGAGCACCTGACCCTCCGTGAGGAAGGCGGTCGCCTGGACACGCGCAGCAACGACTGCTCGACTCTCAGACTCGGGCTTCTGAACACCTACCGACAGGCCATCGAAGACGGACACATATTCGACAGGCTGGTGATGGACCGCAGGGAGCGCCGGGAAACGCTGTGGGTCGTGTCGGCGCTGGCCTGCCTCGGACTGTTGCAGGACAGTATCGAGGTGACGTTCGACGCATTCGTCAGCGCGCACTTGAACGATCTTTGCGAGCGCAGGAAATATCAGGAAATGGAAGAGGAACCGCCCCTGGATCCTCAGCAGCACGGAGTGCGCCTCACCGTTTCCCCGAAGCAACGCGACGCGATATGGGGCGTATTGCACCGGAAAATCGGCGGTTCAGCAGCCTGGCTCGACACCCTGAATTACCCCGTCGAGTGTCGTACGGAACTGGCGAGATATACCGCCAATGGGCAGCTCCTCGGACTGGTCTACGGCTGCAAGAACAAGGTTCGGTTCCCGCACAGCATCCTTCAGGCATATCTGGGATATCTCCTTCTGAGGGAGATGAAGGACGACGAGATCACCGCGGTGGTCACACCGGCACTGCACAGTCCGGGGCCGTCCCGGGAACTGCTCATCGCTCTGGTGCTGCTCTCACGTCAGCAGGCAGATCCCCGCGCCACCCAGTCGGCCACCGTGCCGGCCACGGCTGCCCGCACCTGGAACAGCCACGGAACGCGGGGACTCTCCAAGCTGCTGAGCGACGCCGCGGAGGGCCGGCACGACGCGAAGTACTTCGACCTGTACGCAGCGGCCCTGGAGATCGACTGTGTCGATCCGGATCCCATACAGGACAAGCTGGCCCGTGACCTGGAAGAAAAATGGCCGAGGCTCGACATCAGAGGCGATCAGCGGACCATCGAGGACGCGAAGCTGCGGTTGGTCCGGCGCTTCGGAGCCGCACTGCGTGAACGGAACCGCCGCGACAAGGGGAACCATGCGCTGAACCATGCGTTGCCCTACAAGCGCCTCTTCGACATCGGTACGCATGAGCCCTCACATCCGGTCCGGATCGCCATCGCACACCAAATAGCCGCCGGTGGCGATGCGGCCTTCCAGGCACTACGCACGGAGTTCACACTCGGAAGCGACCCCATATCCCAGTACCTGGACAAGATTCGCGAAGCGAAGCAGAAGCTCGACTGCGAATACGCTGCTTGGCTCAAAGAAGTGGACAAGAGACCTGCTGCCGACCTGGAGGCGGCGGAAAGGAGACAGCGGAAGCACGACCGGATCGTGGAGGAGTACGAGCAGAGCCGCATCACCTGGTGGCGCCATTTCGCTCTCCGGGCCTGGCTCGTTCCCATGAGTGTCGGGTCGGTCTCCGAGAAGTACCGTGACGAGGCCAAGGAGCGGCTGAACCTGTGGTTGGACAACCTGATCGTCCCGGCCGGCCGGCAGACCCCGCCCATGCCGTTCTCTTTGGAAAACGCCTTGGCCCAGGGCTTCAAGAACGCGGCGAACCGCAGACGACGGCACCCGGGGGCCTACCAGGAGACCCGGGCGTATCTGGTGAAACAGGCGGAGAAGATGCTCACCCGCAGTCGCTCCTGGTACGCGCAGCTGAGTCTTATGCAGGCACTGTGCCTGTGGGAGCTCCCCGACACGCTTGGACACAACGGCGGAACGGGCGCGGCGAACAGGCACGGCCGCCGAGCCGCACCACCGCCCACCAGATTTTCGCCGGACGGCGACGTGGCATCCGACGGCCCCATGGAGCCCATGAGGTCGGTCACCCGATGGCTCGCCATGGCGGGCAGTGCGCACGAGGCCGCACCGTCCGTCGGCGCCCCGCACGAGCGCCATGCTGACAGGGTCCTGCACCCGTTTGTCGCCGAGGCCGGCGATCTGATGACCCTGGCCCTCGAGACGGGACACCCCGAGCGGTTCATCTGGATCGACGAGAACGAGGCCACGGACAACGTCGGTTCCACCCCGGCTGATCCGGAGCGCTACCGCAAGCACAACCTGTGGATCGCCCCGTCCGTCGGCTGGACGATCCTGCACCCGCGGGCACAGCGCCTTCTCGCCGACGTACTGGTGATGCTCAATCTCACCGAGGGCAACGAAACCCCGGACGACATCGAGGAACGTCTGAAACGCGCGAACAGGAACGACCTCCCGTTCTGTCTCACCCACGACCGCAGCCGGCTTCACCCGGAACGCAGTGTCGGCCGGGCCGAGAGGGAGGGCTCCCGCACCACGTGCGTGTCCCCGTGCGAGTTCCGTCTGTGCCCCTATCCTCCGCGGGCCGGAAAGGCACAGACGGAGGTGGCGGAGCTGTTCTGCCGGCAGCAACAGGCGCTTCTGCACAGCCGCTCCCGCTGGCATCTGCCGGCCGTCAGCCGTCGCACCGCGCCTTGGGTGAGCATCCCCGTCAGGGAGTTGGATGCCTTCTGGGAAGAGATGGCCAACCGGAACCGCAAGACCACCGACGAGGACGATCACCTCCTCTGAGGTGAGAGGTGCGGCGGGCCGGCTCCTCGACCGCCCCGCGTGAACTGCCGGCTGCCGGCGCACAGCACGCGCATTCGGACGACGAGCGGGAGCGGAACCTACGGATTAGGCTGATCCAGGGGGGCGTTCGGGTGTCTCACACCGAAGGGGGCGCCGCGATGAACGGCTACCCACTCATCGAAAACCACGGTCTCATCGGCGATCTGCAGACCGCGGCGCTCGTCAGCACCGACGGCGTGGTCGACTGGTTCTGCTCCCCCCGCTTCGACTCGCCGAGTGTCTTCGGGGCGCTGCTGGACAAGGACAACGGCGGGCACTGCACGGTCCGGCCGGCGCACCGGACGTATGCGACCAAGCAGTTGTACCTGCCCGACACGGCGGTCCTGGTGACCCGGTTCATGACCGAGGCGGGTGCCGGCGAGGTCGTCGACTTCATGCCCGTGACCGGTACGAAGGTCACCTCCCGCCACCGGCTGGTCCGTCTGGTGCGCTGTGTGCGCGGCAGCATGACGTTCCAGGTGGACATCGCCCCGCGGTTCGACTACGGGCGCACGAAGCACGAGTTGCACATCACCCCGAACGGAGCGGTCTTCGCCGCGGAGGACGGCACGGAGCTCACCGTGCACCCCATCCGTGAACCCGAGGACATGCGGCTCCTCGACGTTCTCACGGGCCAGGGTGCCGACCTGCACCTGTCGCTGACGCTGCAGGCCGGTCAGCACCGCGGGCTGATGCTGGAGCTGGGCGCCGAGGGGCCGCCCGCCGAGATCCGCCTGGACGCATACCAACGGCTCTTCGACGAGACCGTGGCGTTCTGGCGCTCCTGGCTGGCGCAGTCGCGCTACACCGGGCGCTGGCGCGAGATGGTGGAGCGTTCCGCGATCACATTGAAGCTCATGACCTTCGCTCCCAGCGGTGCCGTGGTGGCCGCCCCGACGGCGGCTCTCCCGGAGCAACTGGGCGGCGAACGCAACTGGGACTACCGCTTCACCTGGATCCGTGACGCCTCCTTCTCCGTGTACGCCCTGCTGGGGCTGGGCTTCACGGAGGAGGCCCGGGCGTTCATCGTCTGGCTGAGCGACCGGGTCAGGGAGCAGGCCGGCAGCAGCGGCAGCACAGGCCCGCTCAACATCATGTACAGGGTCGACGGCTCGTCCGACCTGGACGAGCAGATCCTCGACCACTGGCAGGGCTATGCGGGCTCCGCGCCGGTGCGGATCGGCAACGGCGCCGCGACACAGCTTCAACTGGACATCTACGGCGAGGCGCTGGACAGCATCTACTTCGCGCAGCAGCACGGATTCCAGGTCGGGTACCGGGGATGGACCGCGATGCGGGCGAACCTGGACTGGCTGGCCGACCACTGGGACCAGGCGGAGGAGGGGATCTGGGAGACCCGCGGCGGGCGCCAGGACTTCACCTACGGCCGGGTCATGTCCTGGGTGGCCTTCGACCGCGCCCTGCGCCTCGCCGAGGCGAAGGGCTGGCCCTCGGCAGCCGGACGGTGGCAGACCGAGCGGGACGCCGTCTACGAACAGGTCATGGCCAAGGGGTGGAGCGAGGAACGGCAGGCATTCGTCCAGCACTACGGCAGTGAGGTGCTGGACTCCTCGCTGCTGCGCATGGCGACGGTGGGATTCCTCAGCCCCGAGGATCCGATGTGGGCATCCACCCTGGACGCCATCGAACGGGAACTGGTCAGCGACAGCCTGGTCTACCGCTACAACCCCGAGGCCTCGCCCGACGGCCTGCACGGCTCGGAGGGCACCTTCTCCCTGTGCACGTTCATGTACGTCGACGCCCTCACCCGCACGGGACGGACGGACAAGGCCCGGCTGGTGTTCGAGAAGATGATGGGGTACGCCAACCATCTGGGCCTGTACTCGGAAGAGATCGACCTGACAGGACGCCAGCTCGGCAACTTCCCGCAGGCGTTCACGCATCTCGCCCTCATCGACGCGACACTCACCCTCGACAAGGCACTCGACGGTCGGTGACCCGGGCCCGGTTCCCCCGGCCGGGCCCGAGGAGCACCGTCGGCAGCCACCGGCAGCACATCGGCGACCGGTACAGTCGGTCGCCCCGAGCGGCGCGCATGAGCTGCGGGGCCGCAGACCGTCCGCCGGCCGGCCTCACCTCGCCCCGCCATGGGAGCGCCGAAGGCGGCGCCTCTGCTATCCCTGGGAGCGGCGCCCGCGCCGCGAGCGCCTTGCCTGCGCTGACATCGGAGCTGTACAGGGTGATCAAGAAAATGGCGCCTGAGTGAGGTGTGCCGTTGACACCGGGTGCCAGGGCTTCTAGCGTCACGTTGTATTGAAGGTACTAAGCGGTCGCTCACCGCACCAGGGGTTCACTTCCGAAGGCCCCGACAGGTTCTCTCAAGGGCGAGGAGAAGCAGCAATGTCCACCACTGAACAGCGGGTCGCGGTAGTCACCGGCGCGGCGCGCGGCATCGGCGCCGCCACCGCCGTACGGCTGGCCGCCGAGGGTCGCGCGGTCGCCGTGATCGACCTCGACGAGGCCGCCTGCAAGGACACCGTCGAGAAGATCACCGCCGCCGGCGGCAGGGCGATCGCGGTCGGCGCCGACGTGTCCGACGAGGCGCAGGTCGAGGCGGCCGTCGCCCGGATCGTCGAGGAGCTGGGCGCCCCCACGATCCTGGTCAACAACGCGGGCGTGCTGCGCGACAACCTGCTGTTCAAGATGAGCGTCTCCGACTGGGACACCGTCATGAACGTGCACCTGCGCGGCTCCTTCCTGATGACCAAGGCCGTCCAGAAGCACATGGTCGACGCGGGCTTCGGCCGGATCGTCAACCTCTCCTCCTCCTCGGCGCTCGGCAACCGCGGCCAGGTCAACTACTCCGCCGCCAAGGCGGGCCTGCAGGGCTTCACCAAGACCCTCGCCATCGAGCTGGGCAAGTTCGGCATCACCGCCAACGCCGTCGCCCCCGGCTTCATCGCCACCGAGATGACCAAGATCACCGCCGACCGCATGAAGATGGACTTCGAGGACTTCAAGAAGGCCGCCGCCGGCACGATCCCGGTGCAGCGCGTCGGCGAGCCCGAGGACATCGCCAACGCCATCGCCTTCTTCACCGGCGAGGCGGCCGGCTTCGTCTCCGGCCAGGTGCTGTACGTCGCCGGCGGACCGCTCAACTAAGGGATACGGGTACATGACTTCCGCTGAACTCCCCGAGCTCTCGGGCAAGGTCGCCCTCGTCACGGGCGCCAGCCGCGGCATCGGCTACGGCGTCGCCGAGGCCCTCGTCGCGCGCGGCGACCGCGTGTGCATCACCGGCCGCAACGAGGACGCGCTGAAGGAGGCCGTCGAGAAGCTCGGCTCGGACCGGGTCATCGGCGTCGCCGGCAAGGCGCACGACCTGGCCCACCAGACCGAGGCCGTCGGGCGCACCATGGAGGCCTTCGGCCGCCTGGACTTCCTGGTCAACAACGCGGGCACCAACCCGGTCTTCGGCCCGATCGCCGACCTCGACCTGGACGTGGCCCGCAAGGTCTTCGAGACCAACGTGATCTCCGCGCTCGGCTTCGCCCAGAAGACCTGGCACGCCTGGCAGAAGGACAACGGCGGCGCGATCGTCAACATCGCCTCGGTCGCGGGCCTCGCGCCCTCGCCGTTCATCGGCGCCTATGGCGTCAGCAAGGCCGCGATGATCAACCTGACCCAGCAGCTGGCGCACGAGTTCGCGCCGAAGGTGCGGGTCAACGCGATCGCCCCCGCCGTGGTCAAGACCAAGTTCGCGCAGGCCCTGTACGAGGGCCGCGAGGCGGAGGCCGCCGCCTCCTACCCGCTGGGCCGGCTCGGCGTGCCGTCCGACATCGGCGGGGCCGCCGCCTTCCTCACCTCCGAGCAGTCCGACTGGGTCACCGGTCAGACGCTCGTCGTCGACGGCGGGATCTTCCTCAACGCCGGCGTGGGCTGAGCCACCTTCCGGGCGTCGATTTTCGGACGGATCGGCGCCCGGAACCCCTCATGGAATCCGCACAGCGGACTGACAACGTCGTCATCGCGAAGTCGATCAAGAAGCCGTGAATCAGGGGAGGTTCAGGGGACAGAACGCTGCGGTATGGTCTGCCGACCCTTGGTATGGCAGATCGAGGAGCGTGCGCGTGTTCAACCGGAACCGATTCCTGCGGAGAGTCGCGGCGATCGCGTCCATGTCCCTGGTGACCGGCTGCGGCCTGCTGTCCAGCGGCAGCGGCGACGGCAAGGGCCCCATCGTCGTCGGTACCACCAGCGCCCCCAGCACGCTGGACCCCGCCGGTGCCTGGGACGGGTCCTGGGAGCTGTACCGGAACATCTTCCAGACGCTGGTCGCCTACCCCAGCGGTGCCACCGCCCCCCAGCCCGACGCCGCCGAGAGCTGCTCCTTCACCGATTCCTCCAGCCGCACCTACCGCTGCACGCTGCGCGCGGGCATGAAGTTCGCGGACGGCGACCCGCTGAACGCCCAGGCCGTCAAGTACTCCATCGACCGCATCCGCACGATCGACGCCCCCAGCGGGCCCGCCGGTCTGCTCGGCAGCCTGGACCGGGTGCAGGTGACCGGCGACCGAGAGGTCGTCTTCCAGCTCAACCAGTCCGACGCCACCTTCCCGTTCGTGCTGGCCACGCCCGCCATGTCGATCGTCGACCCGAAGGACTACCCCGCGCGCTCCCTGCGCAAGGACGGCGACGTCGACGGCTCCGGACCGTACAAGCTCCAGTCCTACGAGGAGGGCAAGCAGGCCGTCCTCGTCGCCAACGGCAACTACCAGGGCTTCGCCAGGCGGCAGAACGACGCGGTGACCATCCGCTACTTCCAGGACTCGGCCGGGATGGTCAAGGCGCTGCGGGACAAGCAGATCGACGTCACCTACCGCGGCCTCGCCGCCGACGACATCCTCGCCCTCCAGCAGCACGCCGACAGCAACCTGCAGCTGGTCGACGGGTCCGGCATCGACATCAGCTACCTGGTGTTCAACCCCAAGGACCCCTGGGCCAAGCAGCCCGCCGTACGCAAGGCCGTCGCCCAGATCGTCGACCGGGGCGCCATCGCGCACAAGGTCTACAAGGACACGGTCGACCCCCTGTACTCGATGGTGCCCAAGGGCCTGACCGGACACACCACCGGCTTCTTCGACGACTACGGCGACCCGAGCGTCCCCAAGGCCCGTAAGATCCTCTCCGACGCGGGCATCCACCAGCCCGTCCCGCTCACCCTCTGGTACACCACCGACCGCTACGGCTCCGAGACCGCGCTGATGTTCCAGGAGCTGAAGCGGCAGCTGGAGGCGTCCGGGCTGTTCACGATCACGCTCAAGAGCCGCCCCTGGAAGACCTATGTGGTCGGCTACCAGAAGGGCGAGTACCCGGTGTTCGGCCGCGGCTGGTTCCCGGACTTCCCCGACGCGGACAACTTCATCGCGCCGTTCGTCGGCGAGCACAACGCGCTCGGTACGCCCTACCCGTCCAAGGAGATCACCGACAAGGTGCTGCCCCACTCGCGCGCGGAGAGCGACCGCGCCCAGACGGTCAAGGACATGGAGGAGGCCCAGCAGGTCATCGTGAACGACGCGCGGCTGATCCCGCTGTGGCAGGGCCGGCAGTTCGTCGCCGCCAGCGAGGACGTCTCGGGCGGCGAACAGGCCCTCGACCCGTCGACGATCATGATGATGTGGGCGCTGCACCGCAAGACCAGCTGGTGATCCCCGGGGAAGCGGCCTTCGCGTGCCGGTTGTCAGTGGTCGCCTGTAGGTTCTGAAACCTGGAAGTGACCACACGCCGTGGTTGATCGACATCGTGAGGACGTTGACGTGACCGACATCGCCATGCTGCCCGAGTCCTGGCGCGGGGTTCTGGGCGACGAGCTGCAGCAGCCCTACTTCAAGGAGCTGACCGAGTTCGTCGAGGAGGAGCGGGCGAAGGGTCCCGTCTATCCGCCGCGCGAGGAGGTCTTCGCCGCGCTGGAGGCGACGCCGTACGAGCAGGTCAAGGTCCTCGTCCTGGGCCAGGACCCGTACCACGGCGAGGGCCAGGGCCACGGCCTGTGCTTCTCGGTCCGCCCCGGCGTGAAGACCCCGCCCTCCCTGCGGAACATCTACAAGGAGATGCAGGAGGAGCTGGGCCTGCCGATCCCGGACAACGGCTATCTGATGCCGTGGGCCCAGCAGGGTGTGCTGCTGCTCAACGCGGTCCTCACGGTCCGGGCCGGCGAGGCCAACTCGCACAAGGGCAAGGGCTGGGAGAGGTTCACCGACGCGGTGATCCGCGCGGTGGCCTCCCGTCCGGACCCGGCGGTCTTCGTGCTGTGGGGCAACTACGCGCAGAAGAAGCTGCCGCTGATCGACGAGCAGCGGCACGTGGTCGTCAAGGGCGCGCACCCCTCGCCGCTGTCCGCGAAGAAGTTCTTCGGCTCCCGCCCGTTCACCCAGATCAACGAGGCGATCGCCGCGCAGGGACATGAGCCGATCGACTGGCGCATCCCGAATCTGGGCTGAGGACAGGGGGCGCCCCGAAGCCGACCGGGGTGCAACTCCCCAGGGGCGCGGGCCTGTGTCGATGTGCGGCTCCGCCGCGCGGCGCGACCAGCCACGATGGCCCCGCGGTTTCCCACCGGCCGAAGGCACAACGGCGCCGCCTGACCGAGAATCCTCGCGGCGCCGTTTAGCGTCAGCACCACACAACGGTCGACAGCCCGGAGGGCACCCGTGGCGGAGCAACAGGAGCAGGCGGCACCGGATGCCCTGCTGACGCGGATCGGGCAGGCCGTCATGCTGCACCACGGCGGCGACCGCGAGGAGGCCCGCAGCCGGTTCCTGCACCTGTGGGCGGAGGTCGGCGAGGACGGCGACCCGCTGCACCGGTGCACCCTGGCCCACTATCTCGCGGACACGCAGGAGGACCCCGAGGCCGAACTCGCCTGGGATCTCAGGGCGTTGTCGGCGGCGGAGGAGCGAGGCGCTCCCCTGAGCGTGCGGGGGTTGTTTCCCTTGCTCCACCTCAATCTCGCCGCCGACTACATGAAGCTGGGCCGGGACGAGGCGGCCCGCAGCCAACTGGACCGGGCGCGCGAAGCCGCCGGCGCTCTGGCCGACGACGGGTACGGCGATGGGGTGTGGGCTGCGATCGGTCGGCTGGAGTTGCGGCTGGGCGACTAGCGCCTCCCGGGCTGCCGCGCTTCAGTGGCCGTAGGTCCGCTCGCAGATCTCCGCCTCCGGGCTGTCTCCTCGCCAGCCGCCGTACTGCCTGCCCAGGGCGCACACGTTCGAGGCCTCGGGGGCCGCGCTCGGCAGGTCCGGGGCGGCGGTGTACGACTTCCGGGGGCGCCCGCGGGGACGTGCCGGAGCGGATGGGGCCGCCGGGGGGTGGTGTACGACCCGGGGTGCCTCCGCCGGCCGATGCGGCGTCGCCGGCGTGGCCGGCGTGGCCGCCGTGACGCGCTGCGGACCCCGGGACGGCTCCGTCCTCTCCAGCGCCTCCTGGGCAGGCGCCTGCACCGCCCGCGGCTCCGCGCTGCCGTCCGGCCGGGCCGCGGTCGGCACTGAGGGTGCCGTGTCCCGGGGCGGCGCGGGGGGCGAGGGGCGCGGTACCGTCACACAGCCGGAGAGGGCCGAGACGGCCACGGTGACCAGGATCGCTGCGGTGGTCGTCGTTCGATGCACCCGCGCAACTCTGCTGGTTCGATGCCCGGGTTGGCAGCAGGGAGTCGAGGTCGGAGCCCCCGCACGGGTGATCTCGTGCCCCGTACGGAGGGATTCCGGGGACCGGGGCTGACGTTCTAGTCGCCGGTGGCGCCGTCGATCCGCTCGCGGATCAGGTCGGCGTGGCCGTTGTGCCGGGCGTACTCCTCGATCATGTGGGTGTAGATCCAGCGCAGGCTGAACGGCTCGTCGCTGAACCTGCTCTTCCCCCTGGACAGATCGTCGAGCTCGAAGCCGGCCGCGTTGCGCCGCGCGATCTCGATCTCCGCCTGCCAGGTCGCGTACGCCTCCTGCCAGGTGTCGGCCTCGGTGAGATGGAACTCGCCGTCCGGGTCCTCCTCCGTGGAGTAGACCGGGCCGGGCTCGTCGCCCACGAGGACCTTGCGGAACCAGCCCCGTTCCACCTCCGTCATGTGCCGTACCAGGCCCATGAGGGACAGCTCGGAGGGCGGCACGGACGCGGTCCGCAGCTGCTCGTCGGTCAGGCCCTCGCACTTCCAGGCCAGCGTCCGGCGGTGGTAGTCCAGCCAGCCCTCCAGCATGGTGCGTTCACCGGCGTTCAGGGCGGGTTCTCGGCGTTCGGTCGTCATGCATGTCATCCTCGCCGAAGATCACGCCTCCCACGAGGGGTTTTCACCGTCCCAGCAGCCCCGCGAGCAGTGCCCGCAGGCCCGTGCGGATCTCTTCCAGGCCCGGTTGCTCGGCGCTGAACGAACCCGCCGCGCACGAGAACATCAGCCCGTCCGCCCAGGAGACCAGGGACAGCACGTGCCGGGCCGGGTCCGGGGAGCCCGCGGCGGCGAGCATCGCGGCCAGTTGCTCCTTGAGGACGGCACCGGTCCGGTCGTAGAAGGCGCGCAGCTCGGGGCGGCGGGTGGCCTCCAGGGCGAGTTCGTAGCGGGCGATCAGCAGCTCGCGGCCCCGGGTCAGGGAGCGGTGCACGGCCAGGGCCAGCCCGTCGGCCAGTGCGTCGGGTCCGCCGCTCGGATCCGGCATCTCGGCCGGGTCCAGCACCCGGGCCTCGCGCTCGGCATGCCGTCGTACGGCCAGTTCCAGCAGGGCCTGCCGGGTGCGCGCCACGTTCGACGTCGAGCCCAGCGGCAGCCCCGCCGCCTCGTCCACCGCCCGGTGCGTCAGCCCGCGCATCCCGCGCTCGGCGAGCAGGGCCAGGGCGGCGT
Source organism: Streptomyces sp. NPDC001093 (assembly GCF_040298985.1). Lineage (NCBI taxonomy): Bacteria > Bacillati > Actinomycetota > Actinomycetes > Kitasatosporales > Streptomycetaceae > Streptomyces > Streptomyces sp. NPDC001093. The sequence continues at coordinate 14,760 of NZ_JBEPBF010000089.1, forward strand.
CGGCGACGAGATCGGCACGGGAGGCAGTGGGGGTGCGTACGGACATGAGGTGACCCTATCTGTCTCACTACGGCTGTAGTAGGGTCGCATGCACTACAGATGTAGTCTGAGGGGATCCGGGAGGAGCCATGGTTCAGCCGGCGCGCGCGATCGTCATCGGCGGCGGCATCGGAGGTCTGGCCGCGGCGGCGGCACTGCACCACAGGGGCCGGGACGTGACCGTGCTGGAGCGGGCCCGCTCCCTGGAACCGGTCGGCGCGGCCATCTCGCTCGCCCCGAACGCCCTGCGCGCCCTGGACGTGCTCGGCATCGGCGAGGAGATCCGGGATCTGGCCGCCTGGCAGGGCGACGGCGGCCTGCGCACCCCCGGCGGACGGTGGCTGTCCCGGTCCAGCGCCGAGGCGGCCGCCGCCCGATTCGGCGGCCCGCTGGTCCTGCTGCCCCGCGCCGCGCTCGTCGACCGCCTCGCCGCCCTGCTCCCGCCCGATGCCGTCCGCACCGCGGCCACCGCGAGCCTCGCCGAACCCGGCGACGGCCGGCGGCCCGCCCGGGTGAGCATCGGCGACGACGAGCTGGAGGCCGAGCTGGTGGTCGGCGCGGACGGCATCAACTCCCGTGTCCGCGGCTCCCTTTTCCCGGAGCACCCCGGCCCGGTGTACGCGGGGTTCACCACCTGGCGGGTGCTGATCCCGGTGCCCGGCGTGGAGTTCGCCCCGCACGAGACCTGGGGCCGGGGCCGCATCTGGGGCACCCAGCCGGTCAAGGACGGCCGCGTCTACGCCTACGCGGCGGCCATGACCCCGGCCGGCGGGCGGGCACCGGACGACGAGAAGGCCGAACTCCTGCGCCTGTTCGGCGACTGGCACGATCCCGTCCCCGCCGTGCTCGCCGCCGCCCACCCCGAGGACGTGCTCCGGCACGACGTCCACCACATCGTCACGCCCCTGCCGGCCTACCACGCGGGCCGGGTGGCCCTGCTCGGCGACGCCGCCCACGGCATGCCGCCGACCCTCGGCCAGGGCGGCAACCAGGCCATCGAGGACGCCGTCGTGCTCGCGCACCACCGCGACGACCTGGCCGCCTACACCGCCGCCCGGCTGCCGCGCACCACCGCGATCGCCCGCCGGGCCGTCAGGGCCGCCCGCGTGAACATGGCCGGCAACCCCCTCGCCGTCGCCGTACGCGACACCGCGATCGCGGCCCTGTCCAAGGCCGCGCCCGCGCTCCTCCTGCGCGGCTTCGACGACATCGCCGGCTGGCGGCCGCCGTATGCTGCCGGAGAGGCTGTCGAGCGGTAGGGGAGAGATCGTGAAGGTCGGCTGCATCGGACTCGGGGACATCGCGCAGAAGGCGTACCTGCCGGTGCTGGCCATGCAGCCGGGCGTCGACCTGCACCTCCAGACCAGGACGTCCGCCACCCTCGACCGGGTCGGGGACAGCCTGCACCTGCCGGCCGGCCGCCGGCACAGCACGCTCGACTCCCTGCTGGCCGCCGGTCTCGACGCGGCCTTCGTGCACGCCCCGACCCCCGTCCACCCGGAGATCGTCACCCGGCTGCTCCAGGCGGGCGTACCGACGTACGTGGACAAGCCGCTCGCCTACGAACTCGCCGACTCCGAGCGGCTGGTGGGCCTCGCCGAGGAGCGCGGGGTCTCCCTGTTCGTCGGCTTCAACCGTCGGTACGCGCCCGGGTACGCACAGTGCCTGGAGCACCCGCGCGAGCTGATCCTCATGCAGAAGAACCGGATCGGGCTGCCCGAGGAACCGCGCTCGATGATCCTGGACGACTTCATCCACGTCGTCGACACCCTTCGGTTCCTGGTGCCGGGCCCGGTCGACGACGTCACCGTCCGCGCCCGGGTGGAGGACGGGCTGCTGCACCACGTGGTGCTCCAGCTCGGCGGGGACGGCTTCACCGCACTCGGCGTGATGAACCGGCTCAGCGGCTCCGCCGAGGAGGTCCTGGAGGTGTCGGGGCAGGACACCAAGCGTCAGGTGCTCAACCTCGCCGAGGTCATCGACCACAAGGGCCAGCCGACCGTGCGCCGGCGCGGCGACTGGGTGCCGGTGGCCCGGCAGCGCGGCATCGAGCAGGCGGTCCTCGCCTTCCTCGACGCCGTGCGCGCAGGGAAGGTGCTCAGCTCCCGGGACGCGCTGGCGACCCATGAGCTGTGCGAGCGGGTGGTACGAGCGGTTCGGGACCGTTCCGCCGCAGCCTGAGCGTCCGCAGGCTCTCGGTGACGCACAGCGCCGCCAGCACCAGCAGCGCGCCGTGCACCGGCCAGTCGCCGTAGCGGACGTACGGCGTGATGCCGTGCGCGAGCGGTACGTCGTACACGCGGGCGGCGCTCGCGTCGGTGCCGAGCCACGGACCGAGCCGCTGCCCGCCCGGACCGTACACGGCCGAGACCCCGGTGAGGGTGGCGTGCACCATCGGGCGGCCGGTCTCGGCGGCCCTGATCGCGGCCAGCGAGGCATGCTGCTCCGGCGCCCAGCTGCCCTGGAAGGTGGACGTGGCGGACTGCCCGAGCAGGACATCGGCGCCGTCCTCGGCCAGATGCCGGCTCATGTCGGGGAACGCGGTCTCGAAGCAGATCAGCGGGCCTATCCGCAGCCCGTGCCCGACGTCCATCACGACCTGCTCGGTGCCGCGCCTGCGGTCCTCGCCGGCCGCCCGGCCGACCGAGGTGGCCCAGCCGAGGAGCGAGCGGGCCGGTATGTACTCGCCGAAGGGCACGAGCCGCATCTTGTCGTACCGCTCGCCGGTCGGGCCGTCCGGACCGATCAGCACCGAACTCTTGTAGATCCCGGGCCGGTCTGAGCGGCGGGCGTCCACGTTCACCAGCACGTCCGCGCCGGTCGCGCGGGACAGCGCGGCGATCCGCCGGGCCAGGTCGGGCCGGTGGCCCAGGTCGTACCCGACGCTGGACTCGCCCCACACCACCAGGTCGAGATGCTGACCGACGAGCCGCCGGGTCAGCTGCTCCTCGCGGTCGAACCGCTGTGCGCCGCTGTCGTGCCCGCTCACGATCCCGGGCTGTACGACCGCGATCCGCACCCGCCCGTCGACCTCCGGGTGCGGTGCCCAGGCCCATACGGCCGAGGTCGCGGCCGCCGTGGCGACCAGCGAGGCCACGGCCGGGACGCGGGCCTCCCGCACGGATGTCAGCAAGGCCGCCGCCACGTTGACGGCCACCACCAGAAAGCTCAGCAGCCACACCCCGCCGACCGAGGCCAGCCGCAGCACCGGAGCCACCTGCCACTGGCTGGCGCCCAGCATGCCCCACGGCCCGCCCAGCCCCTGCCAGGACCGCACCAGCTCCACCATCAGCCAGCCGGACGGCAGTACCAGCACGGCGGCGGCGGCCCGGCCCGGCGTCGGGTGGCCGCCCAGGAAGCGGCGCACCAGCCAGCCCCAGGGCGCCCACAGGAGACCCAGCAGGGCGGCTATCAGGAAGATGAACACGTGCAGGCTCGGCAGCAGCCAGTGGTGCACGGCCAGCAGGAAGCCGAAGCCGCCGCTCCAGCCGTCGTACGCCGCGCGGCGCCCGCTGGGGGCCGAGCGGGCCAGCAGGATCCAGGGGACCAGGGCGACGTAGGCGAACCACCACAGTGCCGGCGCGGGGAAGGCGAGCACCGGCAGCGCACCCGCAAGGGCGGCGGCACAGGAACGGCGCCAGGGGGAGCTGAGCCAGCGATTGATCGTCCTCATGGGGGCCCTCCCTGCCCTGCGCTCACTCCAGTGTGCGCGTCCGAAGCGATCTAGGACAGGGGGCGTGGGGTCGCGGAAAGCCCGGGTGGATCTGCCGGCGGCACGCTGCGGGTCCCTGGCGGAGCCGCACGTCAGCCCCGCGCGCCCTCTTCAGTGGGCGGGGCTGGGGTCACCTTGGTGGCAAGGCGGCGCCATTTCTCCTCCACGGTCACCTGGCGCAGGCGCCAGCCCTCCGGGGTGCGCAGGAGCGCGAAGTCGTACCGGCCACCGCATACCAGGTCCGGGGCCGTAGGGCTGCCGTTGGCCGCGAAGCGCATCGGGTTGAGGTAGTCGGCCCGCACGGAGGCGGTGTCGCCGGTGTCGTGTTCCAGGAAGCCGAACCGTACCTGGCGGTTGACGATCAGGTGCTGTCGCATGGCGAACAGCGCCAGGCTCTCGGCGAGCCATCCGGCGATCTGACCCGCGTCGCCCTCTATACCGCCGGCCGAACGGTAGTCGGCCCGTCCGTCCGCCGTGAACAGCATTCGGTACGCCGTCCAGTCGCCGTCGTCGACCGCCACCGCGTACGCGGTGATCAACTCGTCCACGGCCAGCCGGTCCATCACGGTCGCGAGCTCAGCGCGCTGCGTCATCGGCACAGTGTTGGGCATGGCGGGCGCTGAGCCAAGAGGCGCGCCGGGACAATCGGTGGTGCGGGGACATTCGGTGGTGCGGGGCGGGCCGACGCCCCGAACCTGTCGCCATGAACGGTCAATCCACCGAGCCGGAACCCCAGTTCCGCATCCGGGCCCGTACACGGGCTCCACGGTCGGCGGCCGTCCATCAGGCCCACCGGGCTGTGCCAACTCTGTTGGGTGAACCTGCCGAAGTATGGATCATGGCGGGGTGACGAAGTGGACGAAGGACGAACCTCCGGTCGAGCAGCCGGGCCCTGAGCCGGGGCTTTCCCCGTACCAGCAGGCGATGCGGGAAAGGCTGCTCGCGGCCCCCGTGGTGCCGGCGCCCGAGCCATGGCGGCGCATCGCGTACGCCCCGGTCGGCGGGCTGCTCGGGATCGGCTTCGCCTCGCACCCCGGCACCGGTCAGGACGTGGTCATGGTCGTCTCGCACGACGGTCACGGTCTCTTCGACGCCGTCACCGGAGAGAAGATCGCGCGGGACCGTGACCCTGATCCCGAGGACAGCAGCCCCGATGCAGATCCCGCTCTGTCGTGTCCTGGACTGGGACCGGTCGCCGGAAGCAGGGTGCGCATCGCCGGGCTCTTCGGAGGAGGACTGCACACCACCACCGAAGACGGCTGGAAGCTGGAGGTCGTTGCCCCGGCCTGGCCGAACGAGCGTGTCCTGCTCTCCCGCGGCAGCGGATTGCCGCACTCCGGTCCCCACGGGGAGCGCTGGTGGCACATCTTCCACTCCGACTACTCCGAGCTCCGCGCCGCCGGCTTCTCGCCCTCCGGGCAGACCCTTGCCGTGGCGACGAGCAGCGATCTGTCCCTGTGGACCCGCGGCGCCGGCCACAGCCGCAGTGGCAGCGACTGACCAGTGGATGCCTGGGACCAGGTGTGGCCGGCCGCGACGCGGCGGCACCCGGTCAGTCGAACGCCACGACCAGGCGGACGCCGTCGTCACCGAAGCGGCCTGCCAGCGCCTTCATCACCGCGAAGACATGTGGCCAGTGAGTCCCGGGGCCCAGGACGGCGCCGACGGTCAACGGTTCGTAGGCGCACATCACTTCGCCGGTGGACCACTCCACGCGGCGCGTCGCGCTGCGCACGTCCGCGGGCGGCGTGCCTGCCGCGGACAGGGCTTCCGGTGGCCATGGATCGGATACGAGCTGTTGACGCAGGGTCGATGGCAGCGATGTCGTGCGCCAGGTCAGCCGGCCGATGAAGTGATCGGGCGAGGCCCCGGGATCCAGGGAAGCGAGTTCCGCCCAGCTGACCCAGCTCGCGCCGTGCAGGTGGCCCGATGAAACCCAGGGCTCGAGCTGCGAGCGCATGCCGCTCGACAGGTCGGCGGGAAGACCGCGATCCGGTGCAAGGGGTGGAAAGCCCGCGTAGTTGCGCACCCCGAAGAGACAGCCGAAGGCCGCGTAGTCGGTCTCGTCGTACAGCGGCCAGAGATCCATGGCGGCCACCCACGGCTCGCCGTCGTAGTGGTCGGTGCCGACACCGGGATGACGAAACTCGATGCCGCCATGGATGTCCGTACTCACGGCGCCGCACCTTGACGGCGTCGGAGTGGACAGACACCCGCGGGCATCATCACTCCTCGACCTCGATGCCGAAATCCCGGACGAGCCCTTCCAGACCGCCCGTGTAGCCCTTGCCGCCCAGGACGAAGTCCCAGTCGCCGTTCGACCTGCGGCGGAACGAGCCGAGCACCAGGGCGGTTTCGCCTGGCCGCCCGTCGGAGACTCGCAGTCGTCCCAACTCGGCCAGCGCCGGGTCGAGCAGGCGGATGCAGGCGTCCGTGAAGCTGGAGAGATCGGCGTTCGGGTCGGCCTCCGGGTCGACGGCGGCCACCAGTACCAGTCGATCAGCGTCATCCGGCAGTCCGTCGAAGGAGACGCGGAGGGCGGCCCTGTCGGGTGCGGTGGCCGGGAGGGCACGGACAGAGCCGTCCGGCGTCTGCGGGTTGTTGTAGAAGACGAAGTGATCGTCGCTGAGGACGCGGTTGCCACGGCAGACGAGAGCGCACACGTCCAGGGCGACACTTCCGGTCCAGGACATGCCCAGGACGTTGTGCTCGTCGGGCAAGCGAGTGTCCACGACCGTCGGCGTCCGCTGTGCCACGGCACGACGGGCGCCATCTCCCAAGCGTCCCCGCAGGCCGTGACGATGCAGCAGGTCGACGAGTTCGGTTCCCGAGATCAGCTCCAGCGGCTTGCCGTTGGCGAAGGTGTGTGAGCCAGGGCCGAACCTCGAGGTCGTGACGAGCACACCCTTGTTGGCGCCGGTGTCCTGAACGGTCCCGTACAAGTCACGCACAGCGGTGGGCGGCACCGTGTTGCGGTAGCGCTTCACCTGCACGACGATCTTGCCGCCTCGGATCGGCGTCGGATCCAGTGCGTCGACGTCCACGCCGCCGTCGTTCGAGCGTTGCGTGGTGACCGCCTGCATCCCCATGGCGCGGAAGAGTTCGGCAACGAGGTTCTCGAAGGCGATGGGGTCCATGTCGAACAGGTCGGGTTCCTCGTCGCTGCCCTGCGTGACGACACGATGCCCGACCTCCTGCGGCCGACGGCTCGGCCGCACCGGCGTGAGTTGGTCGGGGCGGGCCGAGAGCTGCCCGCGCAGGGCATCGGCCAGACAGCTGCCGGCGTCCACCTGTGCCAAGCGCAGGTCGCGGAATGTCGAGCGTGGAGCCATGACCGTCGCCAGGTAGATGTGGCCTGGGCGGCCCGTCGTGGGGTCGTGTCCGTCCACGAACCCGTTCAAGGTCACCGACTCGAGCGCGCCCAGCTCGTCCGCGGCGAAGAGTTCGTGCAGCACGAGCAGCATGCACTGTGCCAGGACCTCCCGGTACAGGGACCGACGCTGACCCACTGGCCGGGGAGTCTCCTTGTCCTGGTCCGCACCGGGCATGTATCGAACGGACTTGACCTCGGGTACGACGCTGTAGGCGGGCAGCTCCCAGTCCAGCACCAGCTGTCCGGCTGCCGGGTCATAGGCTGCTGCGATCTGGCGTGGGAAGCCCTCAGGCCACGCAGTGGAGGCGTAGAGAGCGGCCGAGAAGTACTCGACCACGGAAGCGGGGTCGTGGCGTCTGACGCCTTCCGTCAGCTCGACGACGCCGGCGTTGTGCCGCCGCACCTCGGCCAGCTGGGCATCGGCCCATTCCCGGTACTCGCGTTGGTACGACGCCAACTGTTGCCGCCGCTGCGCCTCCGCTGCCTGGGCCGCGTGCCAGTCCTGCTCGAAGCGCGCCCTGGCCTCGGCCTGAGCCTGGGCGCGGCGACCGGCGGTCCATCCGCGGTCTGTCGGGTAGTGAGCGAAGTGCGGCATGGGCACGGGCTGCGCCAATGGTCCCGGAGCGAAGGGCTCGATCTCTTCGGTGCGCATGAGAGAGGAAGCCCTGAACGCCGGAGCCTGGCAGCCCGAGGCGAGAAGCTCTTGCAGCGCCGTGACCTGGGCGTCCAGTTCCTCGGTGCGACGGAGCGCCTCCGCCTGCCTGTGCTCGCGGTAGTTCTGGGCTGCCTGCCGTTGATACGCACGAGCCTGCTGTGCTTCCTGTCTCTGTCGTCTGGCTTCGGCCTCCCTCTGGCGCTGCTGCTGCCTCTGCATCTCAGCCCAGACGCCGACCAAGCCGTGAGAACGACGACTCATGTGTGTGCAGGCCCTCCCCAAGGCGCGCCGGCTGTCCCCGCAACCAGTTGTGACGGAACGACTTTATCCAGCGATGCCCGTATCGCACATCCACCGGGCAAGGCCACCGCCGGCAGAAGGGTCTGTGAGCGCCGCGCGGGATGCGAGGGGGCCCTGCCGCACGCCTGTCCGTCGCCCCCGCGCCCCGCCGGCCACCCAGGGGTACGGCCTGGTGCAGGCCGGAGAACTGGAGCGGGCGGCACGGCGGTTGCCTGAGGAACAGCCGTATCCGGTGGCGGACGAGGCGCTCGCGCATCTGCGGGCGTAGGCCGGCGGCAGCGGGCCGCCGGTCGGGTCAGGCCGCCTTGACGACCTCGCCACGGATCGCCTCGGCCCACTCGACCACCAAGAGCTCGTACTCCGCGCGCTCCTGAGCCGACAGGGTGCCGCCCGCACGCAGCCACAGTGCCCGGATCTGCTCGTTCACCTCGGCGGCAGACCGCACGGAACCAGAGGGCGGGACATCGGGGGACATGCGGACAGCCTAGGGGTAAGCACTGACACTGCGCTACCGTCCGGCTACCCAGAAGGTATGCGGTTGGTCACCGTCACCGACACCTGACCGCATCGGCACCCGGCCGCGGCAGAACCGGGGTAGGCCCCGACTCCCGGACTGTTCCAGGCGCTGGAAGGTCAAGGGACGTTCACGTGTCCGTGGTGTTGACCGGTCCCGGCGTCGCCGCTTACGTTGCAGCACAGGAGAAAGCGCTTGCTACATTGCTTGCCGTATTCCTCGCTATTGCTTCCGCACTGTCGGCCCGCGCGCCCGCCGTACCGGAGGAGTGCTGAACTCGCCTATGCCGCCCTCTCCCCTCCTGCCCAGGCCCGACCGCCCTCGTCCGGCAACCCCGTTCACCGGCCGGCGCATCCGGGCCGCCGTCATCGGCACCGGCGCCATCGGGCGCGGCTCCCATCTGCCCGCGCTGGCCCAACTCGCGCGGGAGGGTGAGACGGAGGTCGTCGCCGCCGTCGACATCGACCAGGACGCCGTCGAGGCCTTCTGCGCCGGGTCCGGCATCCCGCACGCCTACACCGACCTCGACCGGATGCTGGCCGAGCAGCGGCCCGACCTGGTCAGCGTCTGCACCCCGCCCACCCTGCACCGCGCGCAGACCGTGGCCGCGCTGAGCGCCGGGGCATGGGTGTGGTGCGAGAAGCCGCCGGTGCCCTCGCTCGCCGACTTCGACGCGATCGAGGCGGCGGAGGGCGCGGACGGCGGGCCGTACGCGGCGATCGTCTTCCAGCACCGGTTCGGCTCCGGATCCCGGCATGTGCGCCGACTGCTCGCCGAAGGCGCCCTCGGGCGGCCCCTGGTGGCGCACTGCCAGACCACGTGGTACCGCGACACCGCCTACTACGCCGTGCCCTGGCGCGGCCGCTGGCACACCGAGGGCGGCGGCCCGGCCATGGGCCACGGCATCCACCAGATGGACCTCCTGCTGGACCTGCTCGGGCCGTGGAGCGAGGTGCGGGCCATGGCCGGGCGGCTGGTGCACGACGTCGAGACGGAGGACGTCTCCACCGCCCTGGTCCGCTTCGGGAGCGGCGCCCTCGCGACCGTCGTCAACAGCGTGCTGAGCCCCGACGAGGTCAGCCGCATCCGCATCGACTGCGAGCGCGCGACCGTCGAACTGACCCACCTCTACGGGCACGCCAACGACGACTGGCGCATCACCCCGGCCCCGGACGTCCCCGCCGAACTGGCCGAACGGTGGCGGGACTTCGGTCCGGACGTGCCCAGCTCGCACCTGGCCCAACTGCGCGAACTGGTCGCGAGCATGCGCGCGGGTGACCGGCCCCGCAGCAGCGGCGCCGACGGGCGTACGAGCCTGGAGCTGATCACGGCCCTGTACAGGTCGGCCTTCACCGACACCACCGTCCGCGCCGGCGAGATCGGCCCCGGCGACCCCTACTACACCGCCCTGCACGGCGGCGCCCCCGGCTGGGCACCGGCGACGGCCGAGGAGGTCACGGCATGACCGGCGGCGGGCTGCGGGTGGTCCACGCGCACGGCGAACGGATCAGCGTCTGCGAACCGGTCACCGGCGTCGAGCTCTTCGCCTACGTCTACCGTCCCGAGGCCGCCTGGGAGGCGCCCCGGCCCTACCTCCACCCGGTCCGCACCCTCGCCGGCGCCGTCGTCACCGACTACCGCCCGAACGACCACCGCTGGCACAAGGGCCTGTCCCTGACCGCCTCGCACCTGTCGGGGGCGAACCTGTGGGGCGGCAACACCTACGTGCACGGGCAGGGGTATCTCGAACTGCCCGAGCGGGTCGGCTCGATGCGCCACGCCGGCTTCGACGAGATCTCCGCGGCCGACGGCCGGGCGGTGGTCGCCGAGCGGCTGACCTGGCATCCGTACGACGGTCAGCTGTGGGCCGAGGAGCAGCGGCGGATCGAGGTCCACGACGTCGACCCGGACTCCGGTTCCTGGGCGCTGACGTGGACCAGTGCGATCACCAACCGGCGCGCCGTACCGCTCCGCTTCGGCAGCCCGACCACCGCCGGGCGCGAACTGGCGGGCTACACCGGGCTGTTCTGGCGCGGTCCGCGTGCCTTCCGGGAGGGGCGGATCCTCGGGCCCGAGGGGGAGGGGCCCGAGCTGATGGGCACCCAGGCGCCCTGGCTCGCCTACTGCGGCGAACACGACGGCACCGACGGCCGTGCCACCCTCGTCTTCGCGCACGCCCCGGAGAACGACCACTCCGGCGCGGGCGGAACCCACCCCGCCCACTGGTTCGTCCGCAATGAGCCCTTCGCCGCCGTCGCCCCCTCCTGGTCCTTCTTCGAGGAGCTGGAACTCGCCCCCGGCGACACGCTCCGCCGCCGCTACCGGGTCGTCGTGGCGGACGGGGCCTGGCAGCGCGGGGACGTCGTCGAGTACCTGCAGGCGCATCCGTGGTGAGCGCCGGGGAGCACACGTTCACGGGTCTGCCCGGCGGGGTCGCCGTGTCCCGGCTGTGCGTGTACGACTGGCCCGCCGCCGACGGGGTGGGCGGCGGAACTCCCCATGTTCATCTGGCCTGTTCGGAGGCGTACGTCGTCACCGGCGGCCGGGGCGCGGTGCAGACGCTGACCGCGTCCGGCCAGGAGGTCACCCCGCTCGCGCCCGGCACGGTCGCCTGGTTCACGCCGGGCACCATCCACCGGCTGGTCAGCGAGGGCGATCTGCGCATCACCGTCCTCATGCAGAACAGCGGGCTGCCGGAGGCCGGGGACGCGGTGCTCACGCTTCCCCCGGAGTACCTGGCCGACCCGGAGACGTACGCCGCCGCCACCACGATCCCGGCCGACGTCCCGGAGGCCGAGCGGGGGCGGCTCGCTCGCGCTCGGCGTGACCTGGCCCTGGAGGGCTACCGGGCGCTCCGCGAGGCCTCGGGGCCGGAGCCCCTGGCCGCCTTCCACCGGGCCGCCGCCGCGCTCGTACGGCCGCGGATCGCCGAGTGGCGCCGGCGCTGGAGGAGCGGTGCCGCCGCTGCCGCCGCGGCCACGGGGGAGCAGCTGGATCGCCTGGAACGGGGTGACGTCGCGCACCTCGCCGAGGCGGTCGTACGGGCCGAACTGCCCGTTGAGCAGGGCAGGTTCGGGATGTGCGGGCGGCTGGACGTCTACCCGGGGCCCTAGCGGTCCTGCGGGCGTGCGGTGGTCCGTCCGCGCCGTGGCCGTGGAACAGGCCCGCAGCGGCAGATCGTGGCCGGTCGGCCCGGTCGCCCGGGCGGGTAGCCTTGAGAGGCGGGGAAGGGCCCGATGCGCAGGGAGGCCCGATGAAGTACGTGGTGTTCTACGAGTCGGCCGACGACCTGGAGGAGAAGGCGCCCGCCCACTTCGCCGCCCACGTGGCCCGCTACCAGCCGTTCGTCGAACGCGGCGAGCTGCTGCTGATCGGCCCGTTCGCGAACCCCCGGGAAGAGGGCTCGATGGCCGTCTTCCGCACGCGCGAGGCGGCCGAGGAGTTCGTCGCCGGTGACCCGTTCGTCCTGCACGGAGTGGTGAAGGCCTGGCACATCCGTGAGTGGAACGAGGTCCTCACGGCGCCCTGAGCCTCACGCCGCCGCCGGGCCGGTGCGCGTCCAGCCCGGCGCCTGCGGATGGGCCGTGAGGTCCTCGTGGCGGACCTCCTCGCCGCAGGCCCGGCAGGTGACCACCGGGACCAGTTCATTGCCGCAGCTGTGCTCGACGGCCATGGGCAGGTCGGCGCCCTTGCGGATGTGGCGGTCGCCCCACTCCTTGAGCGTCATCAGGACCGGCTCCAGGTCCAGCCCCGCCTGCGTGGCCCGGTACTCGAAGCGCTGGGGCCGCTCGCTGTAGGCGCGCCTGGTGAGGATGCCCGCCTCCACGAGCCGGCGCAGCCGGGCGGCCAGGACGTCGCGCGGGGCGCCGATGTTGCGCACGAGCTGGTCGAAGCGGCCGTTGCCCAGGCACACCTCGCGCAGGACGAGCAGGGAGTACTTCTCGCCGACCACCGCGAGGGCGTCGGCGATGGAGCAGGGGCGCGGGTCTTTCGTGGCGGCCATGAGGGCCAGTCTAGAGGAGGGTTTGTTTTTCCAACCCAGCGAGCTATGGTGAGTTTGGATTTCCTACTCACCGGTAGCTGTCGTAGCCCGCCCCCCGGCCCGCTGCGGACAGCCAGGCGGCCAAGGAGGGCCCCGCCATGCGCGACGCAGTGATCGTCGAAGCCGTACGCACCCCCATCGGCAAGGGCAAGCCGAACGGCTCCCTCGCCCACGTCCACCCCGTGCAGCTGCTCGCCCACACCCTGCGCACCCTGGTCGAGCGCTCCGGCGTCGACCCCGCGCTGATCGACGACGTCATCGGCGGCACCGTCGACCAGGTCGGCGAGCAGGCCATGAACACCACCCGGTACGCGGTCCTCGCCGCCGGCTTCCCCGAGACGGTCCCGGCGACCACGGTGGACCGCCAGTGCGGCTCCTCCCAGCAGGCCGTGCACTTCGCCGCGCAGGGCGTGCTGTCCGGGGCGTACGACCTGGTGGTCGCCTGCGGTGTGGAGTCGATGAGCCGGGTGCCGATGTGGTCCAACGTGCCCGCCGGCAAGGACCCGTTCGGTCCGGGCGTCGCCGAGCGCTACCCCGAGGGCCTGGTCCCGCAGGGCATCAGCGCGGAGCTGATCGCCGCCAAGTGGTCCCTCACCCGCGCCCGGATGGACGAGTTCGCCGTCTCCTCGCACCGCAAGGCCGCCGCGGCCTGGGACACGGGCCTGTTCGACGCCGAGATCGCGCCGCTGGACGGTGTCGCCCGCGACGAGTGCGTCCGCCCCGGCAGCAGCCCGGAGGTCCTCGCCGGCCTCAAGCCCGCCTACTACGACGCCGGCTTCGCCGAGCGCTTCCCGCAGATCGAGTGGAACGTGACCGCGGGCAACGCCAGCCCGATCAACGACGGCGCCTCCGCCGTCCTGATCACCTCCAGCGACACCGCGGCCCGCCTCGGCCTGCGCCCGCTCGCCCGCCTGCACAGCTTCGCCGTCACCGGTTCCGATCCGCTGCTGATGCTGACGGGCGTCATCCCGGCCACGGAGAAGGTGCTGCACAGGGCGGGGCTGAGGATGGCCGACATCGACCTCTTCGAGGTCAACGAGGCCTTCTCCAGCGTGGTGCTGGCCTGGCAGCAGGAGACCGGCGCCGATCTGGCCAAGGTCAACGTGCACGGCGGCGCGATCGCCCTGGGTCACCCGCTCGGCGCCAGCGGCACCCGGCTGACCACCACCCTGGTCCACGCCATGCGCGAGCGTGGCGCCCGTTACGCCCTGCAGACCATGTGCGAGGCGGGCGGACTGGCCAACGCGATGATCCTCGAGGGCGTCTGACCGGAGACCCTCACCGGCCGCGCAGGTGGTGACGCTTGCGCCAGGCCACCACCGCGCCCAGCAGCGCCGGTACGGCGATACCGGCCATCGCGATCAGGAAGGCGGGAGACGTCGGCGCGGCCGCGCGGGCGCCGGCGACCGCGTAGGCGGCGGTGTTCGGGATCGAGCCGACGGCCGTGGCCAGCAGGAACGGCCACCAGCGCATACGGGAGACGGCCGCGATGTAGTTCGCCGCCCAGAACGGCACGCCGGGGAAGAGCCGGGCCGCCAGCATGGACCGGAACCCGTGCCGGCTCAGCTGGCCGTCGGCCGCCTTCAACCAGCGGCCCCGCAGCAGCGGGCGCAGCGCGTCCTGCCCGAGCACCCGGCCGAGCCCGAACGCCACGCCCGCCCCGAGCACCGTCCCCGCCAGCGACGTCACCAGCCCCAGCTGCGAGCCGAACAGCGCGCCCGCCGCCAGATTGAGCAGGGGACGCGGCACGAACGCCACGGTGCACAGCCCGTACGTCACACCGAACACCGCGGCCGCCGCGGCTCCGCCCAGCTGCGGCGGCCACCCGTGCGTCAGCAGCCGCTGCGGCTCGAAGGCCAGCACGCACGCGGCGGCACCGGCGAGCAGGGCGAGCAGCAGTGACAGCCGGGCATGGGGATGCGCCAGCGCCCGCGCACACCGCCCGGCGAACCCGGCGCGGGGCAGCGGTGACACGGGTACGACGAGCTCCGTGGCGGCGGCCGGGGGAGAGGCCGTGGCGGTGCCAGAGCGGTTGGCATCGAGCATCCGGTGACATTAACCGACGAGCGCGTGTGATCGCCGTCAGGTAGGCCGCACCGAGCGGGTCCGGGCACCTCGGGCACCCGGACCCATGGACCCATGTCCTACGCGGCGAGCGCGTGACCGGGGTGCAGTACCACCTTGGTGTAACCCTCGACCCGCTTGTCGAACTTCTCGTACGCCTGTGGCGCCTGGTCCAGCGGGAGCTCGTGGGAGACCACGAAACTGGGCTTGGCGCGCCCGGCGATGATCAGGTCGCGCAGCTGGCGGTTGTACCGCTTGACGTTGCACTGACCGGTGCCCATCTGCTGGCCCTTCTCGAACATCTTGCCGATGGAGACCAGTAGCTGACCGTGCTTGGCGTGCTCGTCGGGGCCGCCCGGGTCCGAGGGCACGTACAGACCCGGCACACCGAGCACGCCCGTCGGCCGTACCGTCATGACCAGCTCATTGAGGACGATGGCCGGTTCCTCGTGGCTGGCGTCGTGTGCCTGGGCCTGGTAGCCGACGGCGTCGACACCCTTGTCGGTGCCCTCGCCTGCGGTCTGCTCCTTGATCTGCTCCGCCGGGTCGCCCTTGGTGAAGTCGATCGGGATGGCCCCGATCTCCTCCGCCTTGGCGAGCCGCTCGGGCACCCGGTCGACGGAGAACACCTTCGACGCACCGCGCAGCAGTGCCGAGTAGGCGGCCATCAGCCCCACCGGTCCGGCGCCGTAGACGGCCACGCTCTCACCGGGGGAGACCTGGGCGAGTTCGCAGCCGTGGTAGCCGGTCGGGAAGATGTCGGCGAGCAGCACGAAATCGGTCTCGAACTCGTCACCCGGAGGCAGTTTCAAACAGTTGAAGTCGGCGAACGGCACCCGCAGCAGCTCGGCCTGTCCGCCCTTGTACGGGCCCATCGCCACATAGCCGTAGGCCCCGCCCGCGAACCCGGGATTGACCGTCAGGCAGAAGCCGGTCTTCCCGGCGAGACAGTTCTTGCAGAATCCGCAGGCGACGTTGAACGGCATCACGACACGGTCGCCCTGGGACAGGGAGGTCACACCGCTGCCGACCTCCTCGATGATGCCGAGGTTCTCGTGCCCGAAGACGATGCCCGACTCGGCCGCCGTGCGGCCCTCGTACATGTGCAGGTCCGAGCCGCATATGGCGCTCGACGTGACGCGTACGAGCACATCGTTGGGATGCTGGATCCGGGGATCCTGGACGTCCTTCACCACCACGCTGAAAGGCTCTTCGTAGACGACGGCTTTCACGTCTGTCACCTCCGCCGCTGTACCACCGCTACTTCCAGGTAACGCCGGTGCGGAAGGGGGTGCAACCCCCGTCGCGAGGGCCGCTGAGCTGGGGTTCGCGCCGGATGTCCGAACGTGCATTCGATAGTATGGTTCGTTCATGACTGCCACGGGCGCGACCCCGCCGCATGTGCCGCGCAGTGCTCTCGCCGACACCGTGCTGGAGCGGGTGACGGCCGTGTTCGCGGCCGCCGCCGATCCCGGTCGGGCCGGACCGATGCGGGCGTACATGAAGGACGTGGCGCCCTTCCTCGGCATCCCCACCCCGTACCGCCGTGCCCTGTCCCGCACCGTCCTCGCGGGCACCCCGCGCCCCGACGAGGCCGACTGCACCGCGATCGCACTGCGCTGCTGGGCGCTGCCCGAGCGTGAGTACCACTACTTCGCGGTGGACTGTCTGCGCCGGCACGCCGGACGGTGCTCCTCCGGCCTCCTGCCGGTGATCCGGTACCTCGTGACGACCGTCCCGTGGTGGGACACCGTCGATGCGCTCGCGGCGCACGTGGTCGGCCGGCTGGTCGCCGCCGACCCCGCGCTCGGCGCGGACATGGACGCCTGGATCACCGACGGCGACCTGTGGCCGGTGCGCACGGCCCTGCTCCACCAGCTGACCCGCAAGGAACACACCGACACCGACCGGCTGTTCGGCTACTGCCTGCTCCAGTCCGGGCACCCCGACTTCTTCATCCGCAAGGCGATCGGCTGGGCCCTGCGCGAGTACGCCAAGACCGACCCCGAGGCCGTACGGGCCTTCCTGGCGCGCGAGCGGGGCCGGTTCGCCCCGCTGACCGTCCGGGAGGCGCTGAAGAACATCGGCGCCTGAGCAGGCCTCGACGCGGGCTCCACCGCAGGCCCCAACTCGCCGACCACCGAAAATCGTTCGACGCGGGACATCTGCTCGGCGATGATCGACCCATGTTCCGGTACGCCTTCCTCCTCGCAGCATCCGCCGTCGCGGATGCGCCGAAGGCTGCCGTCCTGATCCTCGTGGCCGCTGTCGACGGCGCCCGAAGCTGACCCTCCCCGGAACGTCCGGCGGACCCCGCAGGGGGAGGGTCGGCCAGTCCCCGGGGTCCCGATTCTCCTTTCAAGGCTGAGAGGCTTCGAGGTACAGCCATGTCCAAAACGGCCTACGTGCGCACCAAGCCGCACCTGAACATCGGCACCATGGGTCATGTCGACCACGGCAAGACCACCCTGACCGCCGCCATCACCAAGGTCCTCGCCGAGCGCGGCACCGGCACCTTCGTGCCCTTCGACCGCATCGACCGGGCCCCGGAGGAGGCCGCGCGCGGCATCACCATCAACATCGCGCACGTCGAGTACGAGACCGACACCCGGCACTACGCCCACGTGGACATGCCGGGCCACGCCGACTACGTCAAGAACATGGTCACCGGCGCCGCACAGCTCGACGGGGCGATCCTCGTCGTGTCCGCGCTCGACGGGATCATGCCGCAGACCGCCGAACACGTGCTGCTCGCCCGGCAGGTGGGCGTCGACCACATCGTCGTCGCGCTCAACAAGGCCGACGGCACGGACGACGAGGAGCTCGTCGACCTCGTCGAGCTGGAGGTCCGCGACCTGCTCACGGCGCAGGGCTACCCGGGCGACGCCGTACCGGTCGTACGGGTCTCGGGGCTGCGGGCGCTGGAGGGCGACCCGCGGTGGACGGCGGCCATCGAGGCGCTGCTCGACGCGGTGGACACCTACGTGCCCATGCCGGAGCGGTACCTGGACGCGCCGTTCCTGCTGCCGGTGGAGAACGTGCTCACCATCACCGGCCGGGGCACGGTCGTCACCGGCGCGGTGGAGCGGGGGACGCTCCGCCTCGGGGACCGGGTGGCGGTGCTGGGTGCCGAGGTCGAGACCGTGGTCACCGGCCTCGAGACCTTCGGCAAGCCGATGCAGGAGGCGCAGGCCGGGGACAATGTGGCGGTGCTGCTGCGGGGCGTGCCACGCGACGCCGTGCGGCGCGGGCATGTCGTGGCGGCTCCCGGGAGCGTGGTGCCCGCCCGGCGGTTCTCGGCGCGGGTGTATCTGCTGTCCGGACGCGAAGGGGGTCGTACGACCCCGGTGGCGACCGGGTACCGGCCGCAGTTCTACATCCGGACCGCGGATGTGGTGGGGGACGTCGACCTCGGGGAGGCGGGGATCGCCCGGCCCGGGGAGACCGTGGAGATGACGGTCGAGCTGGGGCGGGAGGTTCCCCTGGAGCCCGGTCTCGGCTTCGCCATCCGTGAGGGGGGCAGGACTGTGGGAGCCGGGACGGTGACCACTGTGGAGTGAGGCCGGTGTCGCGCTCGCCCACAATGGAGAAGTGAACGCATCGATACCCGTCACCCGCGCCACCGACCACGGCACCGCCAAGCTGATGCCCGACGTCGACCGGGAGCGGGCCTGGCTGCTCACGGTCGACGGAGCGCCACAGTCCTACGTCGATCTCGATGAGCCGACGTACCTGGAGTTCGAGTACGCGCGGCGCCTCGGGCACGTGCTGGACACCGTTGCCGAGGCCGGACGGCCGCTGGACGTGGTGCACCTGGGCGGGGGAGCGCTGACCCTGCCCAGGTACGTGGCTGCGACGCGGCCCGGCTCGCGGCAGGACGTCGTCGAGGCCGACCGGGGGCTGCTGGACCTGGTCGCCGAGTATCTGCCGCTGCCGGAGGGCCCGGGCATCGCGGTGCACGCCGCCGATGCCCGGGCCTGGCTGGAGGCGGCCCCGGACGATCACGCCGATGTGCTGATCGCCGACGTCTTCGGCGGGTCCCGGGTGCCGGCGCATCTGACCACGCTCGCCTACGCGCGGGAGGCCGAGCGGGTGCTGCGCCCGGGCGGGGTCTATCTGGCCAACCTCGCCGACGCCGCGCCGTTCGGGTTCCTGCGGTCCCAACTGGCCACGTTCTCCGCCGTTTTCGAGGAGCTGCTGCTGATCGCCGAGCCCGCGGTGCTGCGCGGCCGGAGGTTCGGGAACACGGTGCTCGTCGCCGCGCACCGGCCCCTGGACACCGCCGTCCTGGCCCGGCGTACCGCGGCGGACGCCTTTCCGGCGCGGGTCGAACACGGGGCGTCGGTGCGGGAGTTCACCGGTCCGGCGCGGCCGGTGGAGGACGCCGAGGCCGTACCGTCACCCGAGCCTCCCGGCGGGTCGTTCGGCATCGGCTGACCCGACGGCGCCCCGATCTGCAGCATCCTGGACAACCTTTCCGCCCACACCGGTGCCGACGTCCGCCGCGCAGACCGGGGCCGTCGCGTCACCTTCGCCAGAACAGGTGGTGTGTCACGCCGCTCGGGCTGGGCACGACCTCCAGGTGGAACCGGTCGAGCAGCTCATCGGGGGACTCCCACAGCCGTAGTCCGGGCCCGAGCTTCACCGGCGAGACCGCCACGTGCATGGTGTCGACGAGGTCGGCATCGAGAAACTGCCGGACGGTGGTGACCCCGCCGCCGAGCCGGACGTCCTTGCCCCGTGCCGCTTCCCGCGCCCGTTCGAGGACCGCGGCCGGGTCGCCGTCGACGAAGTGGAACGTGGTGTCGGAGAGCGTGAACGACGGGCGCGTGTGGTGGGTCATGACGAACACCGGTGTGCGGAACGGGGGCTCCTCCCCCCACCAGCCGCGCCACTCATGGTCCTGCCAGGGCCCGCGCTGGGGCCCGAACTTGTTGCGGCCCATGATCTCGGCACCGATGTTGCGCGCGAAGTCTCGCGTGAAGTAGTCATCGAGGCCCCGGCTTCCCCCGGCATCCGTGCGCATGGGCCAGCTCGCCGTGGCTCCGGCCCAGGCGAACAGCCTCTCGGGATGGTCGTGGCCGAACGGCCGCTCGAGACTCTGGTGCTCACCGGCACCGATTCCGTCACTCGAGACGGTGAAGTTCATGACTCTCAGTAGTTGATCCACGGGTGTCCTCGGCAGGTCCTGTCGCGTCGTCGTGTGGCGGGGCGCCGCACATCATGACGTCGAACGGGACGTGGCCGGATCGACAGCGGCCCACAACTTCTTCCGAGGCGCGTCGGGAAGCGCCACCGCCGGCGGTGTGGTCGTGGCGGACGTCACCGCCTCGGCCCGTTCCCCGCGCCGCATGCCTCGGGCAGGCCGAGCGGCCGGGTTCAGCCGCCGATGTCGAGTGGCTGACGGCGGATCCGGGAGTGGTTCCGGCCCTGGAAGGTACGGCGGTACGCGGCGGGTGAGACGCCGATCGCGGCGGCGAGGTGCTGGCGCAGTGAGGAGGCGCTGCCGAACCCGGCGTGCTCGGCGACCTGGTCCACCGGCAGGTCGCTGGACTCCAGCAGCCTGCGGGCGAGTTCCAGCCGCTGGGCGGTGAGCCACTGGCCGGGGGTCCGGCCGGTCTCGGCGAGGAAACGACGGCTGAAGGTGCGCACGCTCATACCCGCCTGGGCCGCCAACTCGGCGAGCTGGATGGGCCGGTGGAGCTGCTGGAGGGCCCACTCGCGGGCCCCGGCGGTGTCGCTGCCGCTGTCATCGGGGACGGGGCGGGCGATGTACTGGGCCTGCCCGCCGTCCCGCCACGGCGGAACGACGCAGAGGCGGGCGACCTGGTTGGCGACCTCGCTGCCGTGGTCGCGGCGGATCAGGTGCAGGCAGAGGTCCATCCCGGCGGCGGCGCCGGCCGAGGTGAGCACGTCGTCGTCGTCCACGTAGAGCACGTCGGTGTCGAGCGGGGTCCGCGGGTACAGCTCGCGGAAGCGCTTGCTGTGCGCCCAGTGCGTGGTGGCGGGCCGCCCGTCGAGCAGTCCGGCGGCGGCGAGGACGAAGGAGGCCGTGCAGATCGACACCAGGCGGGTCCCTGGCCGCAGCTGGGCCAGAGCGGTGGCGACCGGTTCGGGGAGCGGGCCGCTGCCGCCGATCGGGTCCTTGACGGCCGCCACGATCAGGGTGTCGGCGGTGGCGATCACGCCTGCGTCGTGCTCGACGGCGATCGAGAAGTCCTCGCTGGTCCGCACCGGCCGGCCGTCCGGGGTGCAGGTGAGCACCTCGTAGAGCCGGTTCCCGTCCGGGCCGTGGGCGAGGCCGAAGGCCTTGGCGGGGATGCCGAGTTCGAAGGGGACGACGCCGGGGAGGGCGAGGACGACGACGCGGTGCCTGGTCTGCTGCATGGCCAGATTCTCTCACTTATTGGCAATCTGGCCACTCGTTTGGGCCGCCCGGCGGCGCCAGGCTGTGGATCAACCGCGAACGAGACGGGGGAGTGATTCCGGATGGCGGAGAAGATGCTGGCCGTTGCCTTCGAAGAGCCGGGTGGGCCGGAGGTCCTGAAGGTCGTGGAACGGGAGCGGCCGGTACCCGGTCCGACGGAGATCCTGGTCCGCGTGCACGCGGCCGGCGTCAATCCGGTGGACTGGAAGACCCGGGCGGCCGGTGTCCTGTACCTGCCTGGTGACGGCATCGTGGGGTGGGACGTCTCGGGTGTGGTGGAGGCCGTCAGCCGCGGCGTGAGACTCTTCCGGCCGGGCGACGAGGTGTACGGCATGCCGGGCTTTCCGCGGATGGTCGGCGGCTATGCGCAGTACGTGGCCGCTCCGGCACGCCACTTCGCCCCCAAGCCGGCCGGACTCGACCACGTGCAGGCGGCGGCCCTGCCGCTGGCCGCGCTGACGGCCTGGCAGGCCCTGGTGGACACGGCGGCCCTGCGGGAGGGACAGCGCGTCCTGGTGCACGCCGCGGCGGGTGGCGTGGGGCACCTGGCGGTGCAGATCGCCAAGGCGTACGGCGCGTACGTCATCGGCACGGCCGGCGCGGGCAAGCACGGGTTCGTGCGGGGGCTGGGCGCGGACGAGGTGATCGACTACACGGAGGTCGACTTCGCGTCCGTCGTCTCCGATGTGGACGTGGTGATCGACCCGATCGCCGGGGACTACCAGGAGCGCTCGCTGTCGGTCCTGCGCGACGGCGGCACGTTGATCACCCTTCCGGCTCGCGAGACCGAGGCGCTCGCCTCGGCTGCGGCCGCGCGCTCCGTCCGCTCCGGCTTCATGCTGGTCGAGCCCGACCGGCGAGCGCTGCTGGCCATCACGGAGTTGGTCGAGACCGGCAGGCTCAAGGTCCACGTCGACGCCGTCTTCCCGCTGGCGGACGCCGCCAAGGCCCACGAGCTCGGTGAAACCGGCAGGACCGCGGGGAAGTTGGTGCTCACCGTCGACTGATGGAACGTCACTGCCCGACCACAACGCGCAAAGAGGCTTCTCATCGTGGCCAGCAGCCAGAAATCAGCCGGCCCGCCGTTGGTGGCCGCGCGAGCTGACGCCATTCCCTGGACGACGATATCGGTGGTCTTGTCCGCCCTGTTCATGGCGGTCCTCGACTCGTTCATCGTCGTGGTCGCCGATCCCTCGATCGTGGCGGGCCTACACGCCTCCGCCGGCGATGTCCAGTGGGTTCTGGCGGGTTATCAGCTGAGTTACGCGGTCTTCATCATCACCGCCACTCGCCTGGCCGACCTGTACGGCCGCAGGCGGATCCTCCTTCTCGGGGTGGCCCTGTTCACTCTGTCATCAGTCGCGTGTGCGCTGTCACCGAACGCGGGCAGCCTTGTCGCCGCGCGCGTCGTCCAGGGCCTGGGAGCGGCCCTGATGGTTCCCCAGGTGTTCGCGTTCGTCACCGTGCTGGTGCCGGCAGCGAGGCGGCACAGCGTCTACGGCGCGGTCGGCATCGTCATGGGGATGGCCACCATCGGCGGACAACTCATCGGCGGACTGCTGATCGGTGCCAACCTGTTCGGCTCCGGCTGGCGCCTGGTGTTCTGGGTGAACGTGCCGATCGGGACCGCCCTGTTCCTGCTCGCCGTTCGGCACCTGCCGAAGACCGGCTCGGCTGCCACCCGCAAGCTGGACGTGCCCGGCGTCCTGGTGCTCAGCGCGGCCCTCTTCCTCTTGGTGCTCCCGCTGATCCAGGGGCAGGAGGCGGGCTGGCCATGGTGGGTCTGGGCCTGCTTCGCGGGCAGCGCGGTCGCGTTCGGCTCGTTCGTCGCGGTCGAGCGGGGCCTGGAACGGCGGGGCGGGGATCCGCTGGTACCGCTGGCGCTGTTCAGACAGCGCTCGTTCTCGCTCGGGATCATTCTCGTCCTGGCCCTGTACGCGCTGATCTACTCGTACTACCTGGCCTTGTCGGTGACGATGCAGCAGGGCCTCGGGATGTCGGCGCTCGGCGCCGGCCTGGTCCAGGCGCCGGCAGCCACCGCGTTCTTCGTGTTCAGCATGGTGGCGAGCCGGATCATCCCGACATATGGACGACGTGTCCTTGAGGTCGGGGCGATCATACTGGCGAGCGGTTACCTGGCGGCCGGCCTCTTGCTGGTCTCCGGCCCGCGGATCACTCCGCTGCTCGTGATCCCCGCCCTCGTTGTGCAGAGCGTCGGTGGGGGACTGGTCATCACTCCGGCGCTCAATACGGTGCTGAGCCGCGTCACACCGGAGTCGGCGGGTGTCGCGTCCGGGGTCCTGTCCACGGCCCAGCAGTGTGGCGGAGCGCTGGGCGTCGCCGTTGTCGGAGCGGTCTTCTTCGGCTCGTTCCATCCCGCGGCAGTAGGCAGGGTTGCCGCCGCCGGCCACGCCTTTGCCGTCGCGTCGTTCGGGGTGTTCGTCCTCGCTGTCACAGCGGGCATCGTCGTCTTCCTTCTGCCGAAGCGGGCGGCGGCCCAGGGCTGAGCGCGAGGATCACCCGCCATGGCCGGGCCGCGGATGCGGCGGGTCCAGCCGTAGGGACGTGCGGGGGGGGCGGCGGGCCGGACGTCCGCCGTTTTGTAGGGCCACCGCTCGGCTGGGGGGGCGCGTTGGCCCCGGGGGACCGGCGGGCCCGCAAAAACAAGCCGGACGCGGCGCCGCGTGCTTCCGCCGCGCTGCCCGATGCCCCCGCACCCGCCGTTGTCGCCGCACCGCCGTTGCCGCGGCGCCCGCCTCGGCCTTGTCGTTCGTGTTCCGGCCCACCGGGACGCGGCGGGCCGGAACACCCGGCGGGCTCACTGATTCGTCGGGTCTCCGTGCAGCCGGACGGTGCCGAGGATCTTCAGCACGGTTGCCTTGGACACCTCGCCGTTCACTCCCTTGGCGCCGTAGAAGTCGAACGACACGTAGTCGTGCGCCGAGTTCTGGAAGCCGAACGTGAGCGCCTTGCCGTCGGACACACACTTGCCCTTCCGTGGCGTGTGGGTCGACTGGGCCCACGCGTAGCTGCCCTCGACACCCGAAGCGGACTTGAAGGATGTGGGTTTCTTGTCCCACGAGATGCTCTTCTTGTCCGGCATGGTGTAACCGCCGTAGATCCACCAGGGCGGTGTGTTGATGGCGATCTCGTCCGTGTTCTTGGCGCCGCTCGCCCCCTTGGTGCCCACGACCGCCAGCGGGGTGTCCTCGGTGCGGCCGTCCTTGTCGTCGTCCGAGGTGCACCAACTGGACTTGTACTCGGCGAGACCCGACATGGTGATGCCCTTGTCCTTCTCGCTCTTCGGGAAGGTGAAGCCGACCGCGACGCCGGGGGACTGGACCTCCCACTCCGCCGGCACGTCGAACGCGACGCCCCACTTGGGGTTCACCACGACCTTCCAGCCGGGAATGGTCGGCTTCTCCGTCTCGGCTCCGCGCGGGTCGTCCGTCACCGACGGACTGGCCGTGGTCTGGGAGGCGGGCGACTGGCTCGCGTGCTGCCCGCCCTTGCCGTCGGCCTGGTCCTTCTTGTCGTTCTTCCCGCCGAGGACGAGATAGCCGGTCACTCCGGCGGCCACCACGACCGCCGTGGCCGCGGCGATCGCGATCAGCCTGGTGCGGCCGCCGCCGGACTGCGGCGGCTGCGGGACGGGCACGGTGGGCGGCTGCTGCTGCCCCCACTGCGGCTGCTGACCGTACGGCCCGGCCTGCGGATACTGCTGGTATCCCGGCTGCTGGTACGGGTTCGGCTGCTGGTAACCCGGCTGCTGGTACGGATTGTGCTGCGGGTTGTTCTGCGGGTTCTGCGCGCCCCCTGGCGGCTGCTGATCTGGCCACATGGCCAGTAACCCTAGTGCCGCCAGGGACACGATTCGGTCACCGGCCCTCGTCAGGGTCGTAGCGAAGCGGGGCGACTCAGTGGAGGGGAGGACGCGGGCCGCGGCTCCCTGCTGGTCAGGTTCGGCTACTCATGAGTAACATGGCGCCATGAGCGCAGACCAGATGTCGATCGGCGAGATGCTCGCCGCCACCGTGCCCATGGCCCGGACGCTGAACCTCGAGTTCCTGGAGACCTCTCCGGACAAGGCGGTCGTGTCCCTGCCGGACCAGGGCGCGTATCACAACCACGTGGGCGGGCCGCACGCCGGTGCGATGTTCACCCTCGGTGAGTCGGCCAGCGGGGCCATCGTGCTCGCCGCCTTCGGGGAGCAGCTCTCCCGCGCGGTGCCGCTGGCCGTCCGAGCCGACATCGCCTACAAGAAGCTCGCGATGGGTGCCGTCACCGCGACCGCCACGCTGGGCCGTCCGGCCGCCGACGTCGTCGCCGAGCTGGACGCCGGGCAGCGCCCCGAGTTCCCCGTGGCGATCGAGATCCGCCGCGCCGACGGCGCCGTGACCGGGGAGATGACCGTCGTCTGGACGCTGCGTCCCAACGGCTAGGCGGACATGGGTGAGGGGGAGGGGGCCCGCAGAAGGGCCCTTCCCCTTGCGTGCGTTCTCGCTACGCCGCCCGTCGCCCGCCCCTGCCGCCGGCTGCGCCCTCCTCCAGTCCTGCCACGAACTCCCTGAGCCAGTCGGTGAATTCGGGGCCGAGGTCGGGGCGGGCACAGGCCAGCCGGACCACCGTGCGCAGATAGTCGGCCTTGTCGCCGGTGTCGTAGCGCAGACCGTCGAAGACGACCCCGTGCACGGCGCCGGCCGCCGCGAGGTCCTGGAGGGCGTCGGTCAGCTGGATCTCCCCGCCGCGGCCCGGCGGGGTGCGCTCCAGCACGTCGAACACGGCCGGGTCGAGGACATACCGGCCGATGACCGCGTACCGGCTCGGCGCGGCCGCGGGCGCCGGCTTCTCCACCAGTCCGGTGACGCGTACGACCCCGTCCTCGCCCGCCGGTTCCACCGCCGCGCAGCCGTAGAGGTGGATCTGCGCCGGGTCGACCTCCATCAACGCCACCACGCTGCCCGCGTGACGTTCGCGGACCTGAAGCATCCGGCTCAGCAGGGTCTCGCGCGGGTCGATCGGATCGTCGCCGAGGAGAACCGCGAAGGGCTGGTCACCGACGTGGTGGCGGGCGCACAGTACGGCGTGGCCGAGCCCGAGCGGGTCGCCCTGGCGGATGTGGTGGATGTCGGCGAGCCGCGCCGGATCGCGCACCGCGTCCAGACGTACGGTGTCGCCCTTGGCCGCCAGCGCCTGCTCCAGTTCGAAGGCGCTGTCGAAGTGGTCCTCGATGGCCCGTTTGTGCCGGCCGGTGACCATCAGGATGTCGTCCAGGCCGGCCGCGGCCGCCTCCTCGACCACGTACTGGATGGCCGGCTTGTCGACGACCGGCAGCATCTCCTTCGGTGTGGCCTTGGTCGCGGGCAGGAAGCGGGTGCCGAGTCCGGCGGCCGGTACGACGGCCTTGCGGACCGTACGGGGGTGGGCGGGGGTCGCCGGGGAGTGGGGGACGATCATGCGGCCCATGCTCGGGTACGCCGATGAGAGCGCGCCCGGAGAAACATGGGAACGGGCTGTGGAAGTGATACCGGCGGTAACGCCTGTGTATTTCACCGACTTTGAAGTCGAGTCAATCGAACTTCTTGTTTCCTGTGAGTCGCATGTGCGAAGGTGAGCCTTCCCGCGGGAGGGCAGAGGCGGGCGTCGAACGCCCAGGCCGGCCCTTTAGGTATGTACCAGAACCAGGTATGCCCCACCTCGCACTGCTTTCCGACAGGACGGCATTTCGTGTGCGGTCCTGCGGCTGGAAGGAAATGGTTCCGTGCAGTCCCCACACCCCCCACGCCCGCCCTACCCGCCGCTGCCCGGTTCGCCCGGGGAGTCCGACCGCGATCTCGCCGCCCGGCTCGGCGGCCCCCACCCCGTCCGCCATCACGCCGTCGCCCTGCTGCTGGCCCGCCACTGGCGCGCCGCCCGCGACTACGCCGTCGTCTGTCTGGCCTCCGCCGGTCCCGTGCCGCAACTCGTGGCCACCGCCGCCTTCCACGAGGTCCTCGGGCGGATGGCGGGCGGAGTGGCCGGCGGCGCCCTGCGCCCGCAGCTGCTCGTCGCCGTCCGCGACATCGTCCGCGCCTGGGCGGCGGACGACGTGGCCTGCGCGACCCTGCCGGAATTGCGCAAACCCGCCGGAGGCCGCGGACTGCGTGCGACAAACCCCGGAACACCGGAAAGGCGACAACTCGCCGAACGCGCGTTCCGGGCACTTCCCGGCGCCTCGCAATGCCTTCTGTGGCACACCGAGGTGGAAGCGGAACCGATAAACATACCCGCTGGTCTGCTGGGTATCGATCCGGCCACCGCGACGGCCGCCCTGGAACAGGCGCGCGATCAATTCCGGGCGGGCTGCGTACGCGCCCACCGGGAACTCGCGCCCTCCAGGGAATGCCGCTTCTACAACCGGCTGCTGGACGTCCCCATGCGCCGTGGCGGCGCCCTGCTGCCGGAGGTGCGACAGCACCTGGAGGCCTGTGCCTACTGCCGGTACGCCGCCGAGACCTTCGGCCTGTTCGACGGCGGCCTGGGCCTCCTGCTCGCCGAGACCGTGCTCGGCTGGGGCGCCCGCCGCTACCTCGACTCCCGGCCCGGACGCGCCGCCGCCGAGGACCTGCCGTACGCACCGGCACCGGCACCCGCCCCGGCGGCAGCGGGGGCGGGGGCGGGCGGCAGGCACCGCACCGGGCCCGGCAGCCGCCACCGCACGGCAGTGGCCGTCGGCGTCGGACTGGTCTCGCTCGCGCTGCTCGCCACCGTCCTCGCGGTCAGGAGCTGGTCCGACGACAACGGTGTCCCCGTACCCGGCGCCACCTGGGGCGCCCCCGCCGTGTCCTTCCTGATCAGAAGTGGTGGAAGCCGCTGAGGAACCAGGTGAGGAAGCC
>NZ_JBEPBF010000090.1:0-42541 GCF_040298985.1 Streptomyces sp. NPDC001093
ACCACCTCTCCGGCGGCCGCTCCGCGTGGAACGTGGTCACCTCCTGGGACGCCTTCACCGGCGAGAACTTCCGCCGCGGCGGCTTCCTGCCGCAGCAGGAGCGCTACTCCCGTGCCAAGGAGTTCCTGGCCACCGCGCACGAACTCTTCGACTCCTGGCACGGCGACGAGATCCTCGCCGACCAGGCCACCGGCACCTTCCTCCGCGACGCCCGGGCCGGCGCCTTCGTGCACCAGGGACAGCACTTCGACATCCACGGCCGGTTCAACGTCCCGCGCTCCCCGCAGGGACGCCCGGTGATCTTCCAGGCCGGCGACTCCGACGAGGGCCGCGAGTTCGCGGCGTCCGACGCGGACGCGATCTTCAGCCGCTACTCCACGCTGAAGGAGGGCCAGGCCTTCTACACCGACGTCAAGTCCCGCCTCGCCACCTACGGCCGCCGCCCCGACCAGCTCCTCATCCTGCCCGCCGCCACCTTCGTCCTCGGCGACACCGACCAGGAGGCCGCCGAGCTCGCCCGCGAGGTGCGCCGGCAGCAGGTCAGCGGCGCGACCGCCGTCAAACACCTGGAGTTCGTCTGGAACCGGGACCTGTCGGCCTACGACCCGGAGGGCCCGCTGCCCGATGTCGACCCGGTGGTGAGCGAGGACCACATCTCCCGGGGCCGTGCCCAGGTGCGGATGTACCGGGACCCGATCGCCATCGCCCGTGAGTGGCGGCAGCTCGCCGAGGCGAACCAGTGGTCCATCCGCGACCTGGTCATCAACACCGGCAACCGGCAGACCTTCGTCGGCTGCCCGGCCACGGTCGCCCAGGCCATCAACGACTTCGTCCAGGCGGATGCCGCCGACGGATTCATCCTCGTCCCGCACATCACCCCCGGCGGCCTCGACCCCTTCGCCGACCAGGTCGTACCCCTGCTCCAGGAACAGGGCGTCTTCCGCGCCGACTACGCGGGCACGACCCTGCGCGACCACCTCGGTCTCGCCCACCCCGACGCCGACGTGCACGCCTCGGCCGAGCGGGCCGCCTCGTGAACCGGCGCCCGCGCACGCCGGCGTGGCCGTGGACGTCACCTCCCCCGTAGGTGACGTCCACGGCCGCTCCCCCGGTGCCGGACTGTGGCGTATGCCGTCGGCGTGTGCTCACCAGCACATGACCGCCGTCTCTCCCGACCCCCACGTGGAGTACGGACGGACGCGGACGACATAGCGGCGGCCCCTGACGAGCCGCACCCGGACGGCGGCGTTGTCCGGCGTGCCGCCGTCGTCGTGGCCGGCGAGGAAGCGCGGCACCCCGTCGCGCTCCTCGAAGACCACGAGCACGGTGTCGGCGTCGCCGAAGGTGCCCACGGTGTAGTCGCGGGTCTCCGGCGGCTCGACGGTGAAGTCGGCCTGCTCGCCCGGCCCGAGACCGAGCGGCGCCGACCGGAACGGCACCAGCGCGGCCGGCCCCGCCGGGGCGGCGGGCGGATACCAGCGCAGCACGAACTCCTTGTCGGCCGGGGACGGCCCAGCGGACGGAGACAGCCCCCCGCGGTACTGCTCCGGCTCCAGCACCAGCCCCGGTCCGAACGGGAACGTCATCACCGACTGCGGGTCCCACACCGAGCAGCTCGCCTCGCCGGCGTCCAGCTCGCGCAGGACGTTCGTGTACGTCGTCTCCCGGCCCCAGAAGTTCGGCGGACCCGCCAGCTCGGCGTACACGGCCTCGTCGTCCCAGTGGAGCCCGGCGTACGGGCTCTGGTGCTCGTGCACCATGCCGAGCGCGTGCCCGATCTGGTGCAGGACCGTGTCGCGCTCCCCGGGCCCGGTCACGTCCCAGCCCAGGTTCATGGTGCGCTCGCTCCGGCCCACCGCCAGCGCCTCCCGGCCCACCGCCGACCAGGAACCGCCACCGGTCTGGAACCCGATCCGCAGCTCGGCCTCGCGCCGGTCGCCGACCTCGGCGAACGTGAGGCCGATCCCGAGCCCCTGCCACTCGCGGAAGCAGTCGCGGACCACGTCCTGCTGCTCCTCGCCGCCGGCCCACGGCACCCGGCGCAGCTCACCGGTGCCCGGGACCGGGATCACCGAGGCGGCGGAACCGTCGCCCACGCTGTCGAAGAAGGCGTAGTGCAGCACCGTGCCGTTGACCCACATCCGCCGCCCGGCGAGCAGCGCGCCCAGCCGCTCGGCGGTCAGCCCCGGTGCGAAGCACGGGGCCGGCTGCCGCGGGAGCGAGCAGAGGCGTCGGGTCATGCGGCCAGCATGCTCGCCTGCCGCAGCCGGGCGCCTGAGTCGGGGGCTACTCAAGTCGCCCTGTATCAAACCTGAGTACGCGCGCTCTCCATGATGTGAGGAACTACGAGCAGGACGCGAAGACGCTGGAGCTGCCCTGGCCGTTCACCGGCCGGGAGGACGAACTGGAGCTGGTGCGCGCCTCGTCGGCCGGCGGCCGGAACGGCATCGTGGTGACCGCACCGGCCGGCCACGGCAAGACCCGGCTGATCACCGAGGCGGTCCGGGGCACGGAGCACGCCCTGGTCACCGGCATGCCCCAGGCCCAGGGCCTGCCCTTCGCGGCCTTCGCCCACCTGCTGCCCGACACCGTCTCGCTGCACCGCGCGGTGCGGATCCTGTCCGGCGTACGGCTCCTGGTCGTGGACGACGCCCATCTGCTGGACGAGGCCTCCGCCGCCCTCGTCCACCAGCTCGCCGTGCATGGCCGCACCCGGCTGGTCGTGGCCGCCGTGGACGGTGTGCCCGCGCCCGGTGCGGTGTCCCGGCTGTGGACCGGTGAGCTGCTGCCCCGGCTGGCCCTGGAACCGCTGCCCTGCGAGGACGTCGCCCACCTGCTCGCCGCCGCCCGGCTGGAACCGCTCACCGTCCGCCGCCTGCACCGGATGTGCCGGGGCGACCTGCGGCTGCTGCGCGACCTGGTCGCCGCGCTCGGCACGGCCGGGCGGCTGACCCCCGTTCCGGGAACGCGGGAGCGGGCCTGGCGGGGGCCGCTGCCGGTCACCGCGGCCGTACGCGAGCGGCTCGCCCCGGTGCTGGAGCACTCCGGCCCCGGCGAGCGGGACACGCTGGAACGGCTGGCGTTCGCCGAGCCGCTGCCGTTGTCGCCGGCGCGGGAAGACCTCGACCTGGAGGTCCTGGAGCGCCTGGAGACGGACGGACTGATCCACGTCGACGACCAGGGCGGCGTCACCCTCGCCGATCCCCTGCACGGGCCGGCCCTGCGGGCCACGGCCGGCCGCCTGCGTGCCCGCCGGCTGACCAGCGCTCCGCACGACCACGGTCCGGCCCTGGAGGCCGAACGGCAGGCCCTGGCACGGCGGATCGAACGGCTCGACGTCCGGCCGGTGCCGACACCGGTGGGGGAGTGGCTGGTGGCGGAGGGCGCCGCACTCCCCGCCGGGTACGCCGCCGCCCGCGCCCGGTTCGCCCGGCTCCGGGGAGAGGTACGCGACGCCGCCGCCTGGGCTCGGGAGGGGCTGCGGGGCGCGCCGGGAGACCCGGGATGCCTTGCCGAGCTGCGGCTGGCCGACGGCGAGGCGGAGGAGGCGGTCGGTGATGATCCGTACGCCCGCTACGCCGCCGTACGCCGTGGTGAACCCGAGCGGGCCGCGGGGCGGCTGCCCGCCGGCAGTGTGTTCGAGCGGCACGCCGAAGCGCTGGCGCGGGAGGACGGGTCCGGACTGGACCGGGCCGCCGAGGGCCTGGCGGAGCGTGGGTTCCGGCTGTTCGCGGCCGAAGCGTACGCCCAGGCCGTACGGGTCCACCGGGATCCGCGGGCCGCGCGGGTGTCCCGCACCCGGGCGGTCGCGCTCGCGCGGCGGTGCCAGGGCGCGCGGACGCCCGCGCTGGCCGGACTGGTCCTCGGCGAACTGACCGCCCGGCAGCGGCAGATCGTGACGCTGGCCGCGGCGGGGCTCAGCAACCGGGAGATCGCCGAGCGGCTGACCCTGTCCGTGCGGACGGTCGGGAACCATCTGTACAGCGCGTACAGCAGGCTCGGCACGGGGGACCGGGGAGCACTGCCGTGGCTGTGCGAGTCCGCGTAGGGGCCTACGCCGCACCGAACGCCGCGAACGCCCAGCCCGTCGCCTGGTGGACCGGGTCCTCGGGCAGGGCGGCGCGGGCGTCCCGGAGCGCCTCCGCCAACGACAGTCCCGCGCCCAGGCCCTTGTGCAGGGCGAGCATCAGGGGGACCACGGCAGCGTCGTTGACCGGGGCGCTGCTCGCCACCACCCCGGCCGTGCCGAGCGGCAGCAACGCGGTGACCAGGCCGAGGAGTTCGTCGGCGCCGACGGAGGCGAGGCGGGCGGTGTCACAGCTGGAGAGGATGATCCGGTACGGGCTGCGGGTGAGCCGTTCGAAGTCGTGCACGATCAGCGGGCCGTCGGCCATGCGGAGCGCGGAGAACAGCGGGCTGTCGGCGCGGAACGTGCCGTGGGCCGCGAGGTGCGCGAGGGCCGCCCCGTCGAGGTGTTCCAGGACCCGCGGGACCTGGGCGTCGTCGCCCTCCAGGACCGTCGCCGCACCGTGGCGGGCGGCCAGTTCCGGTACCTCCGCGCCGCCGGACGCGAGACCCGGGCCGCGCACCAGCACATGCCGGCCGCCCGGCGGCGGCTCGGTCTCGCGGGCCCGCAGCCAGCTGCCCGCCGACGGGGACACACTGAGCACCCTCTCGCGCAGCGCGGGCAGCAGCGCCCACGGCACCCGGTGCAGCGCCCCCGGCGGCACGACCACCACCGGGCCCGGGCCCAGATGCGGTACGGCCCCGCCCAGCAGCAGTTCCTGCAGGCGCAGGCCCGCGGCCTCCACCAGCGGCAGCCGGGCCTCGGCGCCGGGATGGGCGAGGCGCCGCAGCCCGGCCTGGACGTACTCGGCCTCGGCCACCGCCTCGGCCAGCGGGCCGCCGGTGAACCGCCGTACCCGGCCCTGTCCGCACAGCAGGACGTGCACCCGCCCGTCGACCACGGCGAGTTCCACCAGGCGCGCCTCGCCGAGCCGGTCCAGCAGCCGGGCCGCGTCGAAGCGGTCGCCCTCGTGCGGGGCGGAGCCGCGTATGTGGTGGGTGCGGGAGCGGATCTCCCGTTCCAGACGCCGCTGTTCGCGCTCCAGCGCGGGCACCGGACGGCCCTCCATCCGGGCCTCCTCGGCGCGGGCCGCGATCTCCCGGTAGGCGGTCAGGCCGCTGAGCAGCGCCGGGTCGGCGGGCGGCCGGGTGGGCGGCGCGGACAGCACCGTCGCCCGCCAGCGCTCGCTCCACTGCAGCAGCCGGCGCGGCGAGCCCTGCGCGAGACTCACCTCCTGGGCCAGCGCGGCCAGTTCGGCGCCCTGCGCGGTGGCGTGCGCCCGCAGCTCCGAGGCACCGAGCGTCATCCGGTGGTCGTCCAGCACGTCCAGGCCGCGCCGGCAGGCCTCCAGCACGCCCCGCCGGGACCCGGCCGCGCGCGCCCGGAGCGCCTGTGCCGCCCAGCCCGTCACCCGCGCCGGCGGCGGGCCGCCGTACCGGCTGCGCGCGGCCACCGCCAGATGCCGTTCGGCGTCGGCGGTCCAGCCCAGCGCGAGCGCGATCCGGCCCGCGAGCAGGGAGGCCTCCGGCGCGGCGGGCGACCCGAAGGAGGCCAGCTTCCCGGCGACCGCCGCCGCGTCCGCCACCAGCCGTCCCGAGCGGCGCCCGGCCGCCACCCGGGCCTCGATCAGCACCAGCCGGGCATGCTGCTCCCACCACATCCGGCGCTGTGCCGCGAACAGCCGTACGGCGACCGCGGCGCGGGCCACGGCGGTGTGCGCGTCCCCGGCCGAGCGGGCGGCCCGCGCGGCGGCCAGCAGCAGCTCGGCCTTGCGGGTGGACTGCCCGCCGATCCGGTCCAGCAGCGCTGTCGTCGCGTCGGCCTCGGCCAGCGCCTCCGGGGCGAGCCCGGCCGCCATCAGCACCTCGCAGCGCCGCAGGGACAGCATGTAGGTGGGCGTGCCGAGTTTGGCGTACCGCTCCTCGGCCTCGTCCAGCAGCCGCAGGGCCGCCGGGATGTCCCCGGACCGGAACGCGGCCAGACCCCGGCTCTCCACCGCGTCGGCCTTGTCGTGCTCCTGGCCGGTGGTGTCCCACAGCCGCTCCGCCGCCGTGAAGTCCGCGACCGCCCGGTCCACCGCGCCGAGCGCCAGATGCACGGTGGCCCGCAGGGTCAGCGCCCGCGCGGTCCAGATGTCGTCGCCGAGCTGCCGCAGCACCGGCAGCGCCCGCCGTACGTCCTCCAGCGCCTCCCGGTGATGCCCCAGCACCCACCACACGTACGCCCGCCGGTACAGCACCCGGGCCCGGGTGTGCCCGCTGCCCCGGGAGACCCCGCGCTCGAAGGAGGTGAGCCCCTGCCGCGTGCGCCCCGCGTGCACCAGTGCGACCCCGAGCGTGGCGAGCACATCCGCCTCGCGGTCGGCCGACTCGGCGCGCGCGGCCAGGTCCCGGGCCCGGCGCAGATGCCTGAGCGCGATCCGCAGATCCCCGAAGTCCCGCTGCCAGATGCCCAGCACCTGGTGGGCGACGCTGGCGTGCAGCGGCGGCGGACCGGCCCCCAGCACCTGTTCCGCGCGTGCCCGGGCCTCGCCCGGGTCGGCGAAAACCAGGGGCAGCAGTTCGAGAACCGACTCGCTTCCCGCCGTCACGTCTCGCATGGTAGTGGCCTGCTGTATCAGACGGTGGCCCCGCGACTCTCACTGTCGAACACCGTCTTCAGGGGGAGGACAGGTCATGGCTCCACAGCGGTTCCACGAACAGTTCGAGCACATCCAGCGCTCCATGCCGGACGTGTCCCTGGCCATGGGGCCGGGGGAGGACGCCCATTTCCTCTACGAGAAGGGCGTCGTCCTGGCCCGGGACGGCGAGGAGGCGATGGTCGTCGAGGACGCCGTGCGCGCCCACTTCACCGCGACCGAGGGCCTGGACCCCGCGCACGTCCGGCGGGACGGCCCGGAGACCAACCGCACCGGCGTCACCCGCATCCGCACCGGCGCCCCGGGTTCCGGCGACGACACCGTCCCGCACGCGCTGCGCGCCCTGCGGGAGGCCGAGGACCGCCGCGGCCGCCGGCTGGTGAGCCGTAACCACGTGATGCACATCGCGGTCAACGCCTGCCCCGCCGACGAGCCGGCGCCCGTCGCGCGCACCCGACAGGCCAACCCGGCCGCCGCCGACGGGCGTTACGACGCGGACAGCGCCGTCGGCGTCCTCGTGATCGACACCGGCCTGGTGCACGACCACCGCTCCTACCCGCTGCTCGCCCACACCACGGGCGACGCCCAGACGGCCGAGACCGGTGCCGACGGGGTGCTGCGCCAGTACGTCGGCCACGGCACGTTCATCGCCGGGATCCTCGCGGCCGTCGCGCCCAACACCGCGATCACCGTCCGCGGAACCCTGAACGACGCCGGGGCGATCCTGGAGTCCGAGTTCGGCGCCCGGCTCTTCGAGGCGGTCGACCAGGGCGGCTGGCCCGACATCATCAGCCTCTCCGCCGGCACCACGACCGAGGGCGGCGACGGACTGATCGGGCTGGACGCGTTCATGCGCGAACTGCGCGAGCAGCGCACCCTGCTGGTGGCCGCCGCCGGCAACAACGCCGGCGACACGCCGTTCTGGCCCGCGGCCTACGCCGCGCTGCCCGAGTACGCCGACAGCGTGCTGTCGGTCGGCGCACTGCGCGCCGACGGCGACGGCGCGGCCTGCTTCAGCAACCACGGCCCCTGGGTGCGGGTCCACGCCCCCGGCGAGCGCCTCACCAGCGCCCTCACCGGCTTCGACACCCCCGTGCCGTACGTCTACCAGCACTCCACCTACGACGCCTGCCGGTACGGCTTCGACTACCCGTGCACCTGCCAGTTCCCGCGCCACACCGGCGTGTTGAGCGAGGGCCGGGAGAGCACCGGGGCCAAGCCGGACCAGGTGATGTTCGACGGCCTCGCGCAGTGGAGCGGCACCTCCTTCGCCACGCCGGTCGCCGCGGGCCTCGTCGCCGCCCGGATGACGGCGCACGGGGAGCGCGACCCGCGCACCGCGCTCACCCGGCTGCTCGCGGCCACGACGGACACCGCCGAGGTGCGCGGGGCGCTCGTCCCGGCGCTCCGCCCGGCCACCTGGCGCCCGGTCCCGGTCGTGGCCCCGGCCGTGCCCGCATGAGGTGCGGAACGCTCCACTCCACGGCGTACGATGACGTGCCGTACACGAGGGGTGGAGCCGTGGACCGAACAGAGGTCGGCGCGCTCGTCCGGTCCGCCGTCGACGGGGACGCCGCGGCCTGGAAGGCGCTGGTGGAAGGGATGAGTCCGCTGGTGTGGTCGGTCGTGCGCGCACACCGGCTCTCCGACGCCGACGGGCACGAGGTCTACCAGACCGTGTGGTTCCGCTTCGCCCAGCACCTGGGCCGGATCCGCGAACCCGACAAGACGGGTTCCTGGCTGGCCAGTACGGCCCGCCACGAGTGCCTGAAAGTGCTCAGGAGCCTGACCCGGCTGACCCTGACGGACGATCCGCTGGTGCTGGACCGGGCCAGCGACGACCGGACCCCGGAGGAGTCGCTGATCGATTCGGAGGAGGCGGCGGACCGGGCCGAGCGGGTACGCCGCCTGTGGCAGGAGCTGGACGGAATGGGGGAGCGCTGCCGGCAGCTGCTGCGCGTGCTGGTGGCCTCCCCGCCGCCCAGCTACGGTGAGATCTCGGCCGCGCTCGGTATCGCGGTCGGCAGTATCGGACCACTGCGCCAGCGCTGTCTGCGCCGGCTGCGGGCCCGGATGAACGCACGGGGTGCGGCGTGAACAACGACCATCGGTTCCCGGAACCGGGCGGGACGGACGAGGAGTTGGCGGACTCCCTGCTGGAGGAGGAACTGCGCCAGGCGGCCGCCGTCCTCGACCCCGTCCCGGACGCCCTGCTCCAACTCGCCCTGGATGCCTACGCGTTCCACGACCTGGACGCGAGGATCGCCGAGCTGACCTTCGACTCGCTCGTGGACGCGCTGCCGGTCAGGGGCGTGACGGACGCCCCCCGGATGCTGACGTTCAGCGCGGGCGAGGTCACCGTCGACGTCGAGGTCACCGAGGACGGGCTGATCGGCCAGGTGCTGCCGCCGCAGTCCGCGCGCATCGAGGTGCTCGGCGGCCCGCAGACCGCCCGCCCGGTCACGGCCGACACCCTCGGCCGCTTCACCAGCGACACACCACCCGCCGGCCCGTTCGCCCTCAGGCTGCGGACCGGCGCGGAGGTGATCGTCACGGAGTGGCTGCGGGCGTGATCCGGCTCAGGACGTCACACGGACCAGGTCACGGGCAGCGTCCTCGGCCCGCGGATCATCGTCCGGTGCCGCCAGCGCACCTCCTCGGCCGGCACCGCGAGCCGCAGGCCGGGCAGCCGGTCCAGCAGGGTGTCCACCAGCAGCTCGGTCTGCAGCCGGGCCAGCAGCGTGCCGGTGCAGAAGTGCGGGCCGTTGCCGAAGGCCACGTGCGGGTTGGGTTCGCGGTCGGGGTCGATGCGGTCCGGGTCCGGGAAGACGGCCGGGTCGCGGTTGGCGGCGAGGTAGGAGACGTAGACCGGCTCGCCCGCGGTGATCCGGTGGCCGGCGATCTCCACGTCCTCCAGCGCGATCCGGGCGAGCCCGACCGAGTTGCGGTGCGGGATCCACCGGAAGAGCTCGTCCAGCACGGCGCCACGGGCCTCGGGCCGCGCGCGCATCCGCTCCATCAGCTCCGGCCGGGTCAGCATCAGGTACAGCATCTGGCCGCAGTTGTGTGTGACGGCCTCGCCGCCGATCTGCAGCGGGCCGGCCAGCCCGACGGCCTCCTGTTCGCTGATCTCCCCGCGCGCCACGGCCCCGCCCAGCATCGAGTAGACGTCCTCGCCGGGGCTGTGGGCCCGGGCCCGGACGGTCGTGGTGATCCACCCGTACAGGCCCTCCTTGGCCCGGCCGGCCGCCTCGGCACCGTTGGTGGAGATGATCTCCCGGGTCCAGGCGTGCACCTGCGCCCGGTCTGCGGCGGGTACGCCCATCACCTCGCTGACGACGGTGAGCGGGAACGGCTCCAGCACCCGCGCGATCAGATCGGCCGGCGGCCCGTCCCGTACGACGCCGTCCACCAGCGCGTCCAGGATCTCCTGCGCGCGGGGCCGCAGCCGCTTCATGGCGCTCACCGTGAAGGCGCCGGCGACCGGCTTGCGCAGCCGGTTGTGGTCGGGCTGGTCGGCCCAGGCCAGCGAGCCCGGGCGGGGCGCGAAGTTCGGCGCCATCCGGGTCACCTGACGGCGGGTCACCTCGCTGCGGCTGAACCGCGGGTCGTTGGTGATCAGCTTCACGTCGTCGTGGCGGGTCGCCAGCCACGCCCAGCCCTCGCCGAACGGCAGCCGGATCCGGGTCAGCGGACCCTCGCGCATCAGGCCGGCGAGGACCGGGTCGAAGTCGGTTCCGTCCAGGTCGGGGGTGGGCCAGTCCCGTACGGGCGGCGGGGCGTGGCCGGTGAGCGTCGTCTCCTCGGTCATGCGCACCACCTTGGTACGGGGAGTGGTGGCTGTCCTGTCGGAGTGGTCCAGGTGGAGGGCTTTGCGCCCACGGGGGTGCCGCTCTGTGCCGCCGGGCGTGCGCAGCGCCGATTGCGGCTGGTCGCGCCCACGCGGCGGAGCCGCACCTTGACACAACCCGCGGCCCTTCGGGGCGCTCAGGCTGCGTCGACCAGCGCGGCCAGTGCTGTGGCCAGGCGGTCGAGGCCCTGCCCGGCCGGTCCGCCCGGCTCCGCCATATAGGTGTCTCGCCGTATCTCCACCATCAGGGCGCCGACCCGGGCGTCGGTGCCGTAGAACTCCAGCGGTACGTACGTTCCGGCGAAGGGGCTGTCCAGCCCGATCCCCCCGCAGTCCGCGAACGCCGTGCGGGCCGCCTCGGTCAGCTCCGGCGGGGTGTGGAAGGCGTCCGTCCCCAGACACACCGGCGGACGCGGCCCGGTGCCGTGCAGCTCGTAGGGGAGGGGCTCGGTCGGGTAGGAGTGCACGTCGATCACCACGGCCCGCCCGGTCGCCGCCAGCCGTCCGGCGACCGCCTCGGTCATGGCCCGCGCGTACGGCCGGAAGTACCGCTCCAGCAGCGGCTCCGGGTCGGTGTCCGCGGGCCGTAGTCCGCTCCGGTGCGTGGTCCGGGTGTACACGGCGCCCATGCCGGCGGCCGTCATCTCCTCGCGCTCGTCCGGGAACCGCTCCGGGTCCA
Source organism: Streptomyces sp. NPDC001093 (assembly GCF_040298985.1). Lineage (NCBI taxonomy): Bacteria > Bacillati > Actinomycetota > Actinomycetes > Kitasatosporales > Streptomycetaceae > Streptomyces > Streptomyces sp. NPDC001093. The sequence continues at coordinate 11,234 of NZ_JBEPBF010000090.1, forward strand.
CGACCAGCCGCGACAGCTGGTTCACGAACCGCCAGGGCGTGACGGTGGCCAGAGCGGCGGCCGCCCCGGCGAGCTCGGCCGTGTGCGCGTCCGTGATGTGGTCCAACTCCCGCTCCAGCGCGGCGTCGTCCAGCACGATCCCCCGGCGCACGTCCTCGGGAATCGCCCGCGCCGAGTGCGGCACGTGCAGCAGGACGGGGGAGGCGGGGGCACCGGGGAGGAGTTCGAAGGAGGACACAGGTGGCTCCGGGGGTGTTGTCAGTGGCGTGGTGCAGCATCAAGGTGCCACAGCGGTGACGCGTCAGGGACGGCGGGAGCCGGACAAGGGGAGGGCGATCCGGCTCGCCCTGGGCGAGCGGGACGCGGACGTGCAGGAGCTGACCGTGCCCCCCGACTGGTGAGTGAGCCCCGGCAACTCCACGCCCGGGGCGCCTGCTTGCCCCGCCACCCTGCACATGCCTCCGCCCCGGCCGGTGTTGCTGCCGGCCGGGGCGGAGGGGCACTCATGAGGGCGGTTCGGGCGCCGCAGGCACTGGCGCCGCAGGCGTCAGCTCAGGGACGCCAGCGCCTCGTTCCAGGTGGCCGACGGGCGCATGACCGCGTCCGCCTTGGCCTTGTCGACCTGGTAGTAGCCGCCGATGTCGGCCGGCTTGCCCTGGACGGCGATCAGCTCGTCCACGATCTTCTGCTCGTTCGCGGCGAGGGTCTCGGCGAGCGGAGCGAAGGCCTTGGCCAGGTCGGCGTCGTCGGTCTGCCGGGCCAGCTCCTGCGCCCAGTACAGGGACAGGTAGAAGTGGCTGCCGCGGTTGTCGATGCCGCCGACGCGCCGGGTCGGGGACTTGTCCTCGTTGAGGAAGGTCGCCGTGGCGCGGTCGAGGGTGTCGGCGAGGACCTTGGCGCGGGCGTTGCCGGTGACCGCCGCGTACTGCTCGAAGGAGGGGACCAGCGCGAAGAACTCACCGAGGGAGTCCCAGCGGAGGTAGTTCTCCTTGACCAGCTGCTGGACGTGCTTCGGCGCGGAGCCGCCGGCGCCGGTCTCGAACAGGCCGCCGCCCGCCATCAGCGGGACGACCGACAGCATCTTGGCGCTGGTGCCCAGCTCCAGGATGGGGAAGAGGTCGGTCAGGTAGTCACGCAGGACGTTGCCCGTCACGGAGATGGTGTTCTCGCCGCGGCGGATGCGCTCCACCGACAGCTTGGTGGCCTCGACCGGGGACAGGATCCTGATGTCCAGGCCCTCGGTGTCGTGCTCCGGCAGGTACTGCTTGACCTTGGCGATGAGCTGCGCGTCGTGGGCGCGGTTCTCGTCCAGCCAGAACACCGCCGGGTCGCCGGTGGCGCGAGCGCGGGTGACGGCCAGCTTGACCCAGTCGCGGATCGGGGCGTCCTTGGTCTGGCAGGCGCGGAAGATGTCGCCCTGCGCGACCGGCTGCTCGATGAGCACGGTGCCGGCCTGGTCGACCAGGCGGACGGTACCCGCGGCCGGGACCTCGAAGGTCTTGTCGTGGGAGCCGTACTCCTCGGCCTTCTGCGCCATCAGGCCGACGTTCGGGACCGAGCCCATGGTGGACGGGTCGTAGGCGCCGTTGGCCCGGCAGTCCTCGATGACGGCCTGGTAGACACCGGCGTAGGAGGAGTCCGGGATGACGGCGAGGGTGTCGGCCTCCTGGCCGTCCGGGCCCCACATGTGGCCGGAGGTGCGGATCATCGCCGGCATGGAGGCGTCGACGATGACGTCCGAGGGGACGTGCAGGTTGGTGATGCCCTTGTCGGAGTCGACCATCGCCAGGGCCGGGCCCTCGGCGATCTCGGCGTCGAAGGAGGCCTTGATCTCGGCGCCCTCGGGCAGGTTCTCCAGGCCCTTGAGGATGCCGCCGAGGCCGTCGTTCGGGGTGAGGCCGGCCGCCTTGAGGGTCTCGCCGTACTTCGCGAACGTCTTCGGGAAGAAGGCGCGCACCACGTGACCGAAGATGATCGGGTCGGAGACCTTCATCATCGTGGCCTTCAGGTGCACGGAGAACAGGACGCCCTCCTGCTTGGCGCGGGCGACCTGCGCGGCGAGGAACTGCTCCAGCTCGGCCACGTGCATGACGGAGGCGTCGACGACCTCGTCCTTGAGCACCGGGACGGACTCGCGCAGCACGGTGGTGGTGCCGTCCTCGCCGACCAGCTCGATCTTCAGCGCGCCGTCCTCGGCGATGACGACGGACTTCTCGGTGGAGCGGAAGTCGTTCTCGCCCATGGTCGTCACATTGGTCTTGGACTCGGGGGTCCAGGCGCCCATGCGGTGGGGGTGGGTCTTGGCGTAGTTCTTCACCGAGGCCGGGGCGCGGCGGTCGGAGTTGCCCTCACGCAGGACCGGGTTGACCGCGGAGCCCTTGACCTTGTCGTAGCGGGCGCGGATCTCGCGCTCCTCGTCGGTCTTCGGGTCGTCCGGGTAGTCCGGCAGCGCGTAGCCCTTGCCCTGCAGCTCGGCGACGGCGGCGCGCAGCTGCGGGATGGACGCCGAGATGTTCGGCAGCTTGACGATGTTGGCGGCGGGCGTCTTGGCCAGGTCACCCAGCTCGGCCAGCGCGTCCGGGATGCGCTGGTCCTCGTTCAGGTACTCCGGGAAGTGGGCGATGATGCGTCCGGCCAGCGAGATGTCCCGGGTGGTCACGGGCACACCGGCCTGCGAGGCGTACGCCTGGATCACCGGCAGGAACGAATGCGTCGCCAGGGCCGGGGCCTCGTCTGTGTAGGTGTAGATGATGGTCGAGTCAGTCACCGGGTGCTCCGCTCCACGTCTGCAACATTGCTCGACATCAAGATATCTCGTGATCGGGATCCGTTCGACAGGGGTCCCGGCCGGAAAGGTGCCGCGCCGGTGCAACCGGCAGCCGCCCTCAGTGGTCATGACAAACGATCACCACCGACCACGGTGATCGTCAACGACCGGCGGCCGGACCGACCACCCGGCCGCCCGAGCGGAGGCGGACCATGAGATATCGCAGCAGAGTGACGGCCCCGGCGGCCGCCCTGATCGGTACGGCCACGGCGCTGACCGTCGGCTCCCCGGCGCGGGCGGCCGGCACCGTGAGGCGAACGGGGGAGCCGGGCCCCGAGACCCTCGGCGACCCTGTCTTCCCCACCCTCGGCAACGACGGCTACGGCGTGTCGTCGTACCACCTCGACCTCGCCTACGACCCCACGACCCAGCGGGTGGATTCCACCGCCACCCTGCGGATCCACACCACCGGCGCGCTGACGCGGTTCTCCCTCGACGCGCTCGGCCTGGACATACGCTCCGTGTCCGTCTGCGGCCGGACGGCCGACTGGGAGCAGGCGGACGAGAAACTGCGGATCACCCCCGCCGGGCCGCTCCCGGCGGACGCGGCGGCCACCGTCTGCGTCACCTACTCCGCCGATCCACACCGCACCCTCGCGCACACGGCCTGGGTGCCCACCCCGGACGGCTTCGCGATCTGCCCGCAGCCGAACTCCGCGCACACCGTCTTCCCGTGCAACGACCACCCGTCGGACAAGGCCCGTTTCACCTTCCGCCTCACCGTCCCGGACGGGCTCCGCGCGGTGGCGAACGGCCTCCTCACCGGCACGGAGAGCCTCGACGGCGGCCTGACCGCGTACACCTACGAGTCCCGGGAACCGATGGCCACCGAGCTGGTGCAGATCACGGTCGGGGACTACGTCGTCAAGGACCGCCAGGGCCCGCACGGGCTGCCGCTGCGCGACGTCGTCCCGACCGCCCGCGCCGCCGCTCTCGAACCGGCGCTCGCGCTGACCCCCGGGCTGGTGGACTGGATCGAGCAGCGGCTCGGGGCGTTCCCCTTCGAGACGTACGGGCTGCTGCCGTGCAACTCCGACGACCCGAAGGCCTTCGACTTCACCGGCCTGGAGACCCAGACCCTCACCCTGTACAAGCCGAACTTCCTGCTCCAGGAGGAGAAGAAGATCGGCTCGCACATGATGCACGAGCTGGTCCACTCCTGGTTCGGCAACCTGGTCAGCCCCGCCACCTGGGCCGACCTGTGGCTGAACGAGGGCCACGCCGACTACTACGGGCTGCTCTACCGCTACGAGCGCGGCTGGACCGACTCGCTCGGCTACAGCACCTTCGAGGACCGTATGAAGTACACCTACGGCCTCGGCGACCAGTGGCGGCACGACTCCGGCCCGGTCGCCGCCCCGAACGCCGTCAACCTCTTCGACAGCCAGCGCTACACGGGCGGCGTCCTGGTCCTGTACGCGCTGCGGCAGGTCGTCGGCGAGGACGTCTTCCACGCCGTCGAGCGCGGCTTCCTGGACCGGTACCGGAACTCCTCGGCGTCGACGGAGGACTACATCACCGTCGCCTCGGAGGTCTCCGGCCAGGACCTGACGGGCTTCCTGCGGGACTGGCTGTACGGCACGAAGACCCCGCGCATGCCGGGCCACCCCGACTGGACCGTGACCCCGGTGAGCTCGTCCCTCATGGCCCCGCACAGCAGGCGCGGCGGCCACTGGCACGAGAACTCGGCCACGCTCTGATCAGCCCCGGCGGGCGGGGCCGGGACCGCTCCCTGCCCCGCCCGCCATCTCCCGCCCGATCCACCGGCAGATCACCTCGACCACGTACACGTGCTCGGCACGGGTCAGCTCCCGCCCCCTGGGAATGCCGTGCCAGCGCTCCAGGCAGCCCCGGCAGCAGGTGGCGGTCGCGTGCTGCGCGACGAAGACCGGATGGCCGCGGTACGGCGTCTGCTTGCCGTCCTTGTACGGCTCGGCGGGCGCCAGCCGCTTCGCGATCAGGTCGTAGGCGTGCCACCGGATCGTCGCCGGTCCTTTGAGCTCGGCGGTCGCCCGGTCCCGTCCGCGCAGGTGGAACCGCGCCCGGAACGGCTGGAGCGCGAGCGCGTCCAGCCGCTGGTCCAGGGAAGAGGGGTCCGGCGAGGTGGTCATGCTGCCGCGAGCGTACGTCGTCTCGACGCGGCTCAGCCCAGCAGCAGGCGCTTCTGGGCTTGGAACTCCTCCTCCGTCAGGACACCCTGGGCCTTCAGATCGGCCAGCTGCTTGAGCTGGTTGATCCTCTCGGTCATCGCGTCGGGGGCCGCGGCCGGCGGTGCGGCGGGAGCGGACGGCGCCGCCTGTTGCGGTTGCGCGTACTGCGGCTGTGCGTACTGCTGCTGCTCGTACGGTTGTTGCTGCCGTTCGTAGTCCTGCTGCGCCCAGCGGCCGGCCTGCCGCCGCGAGACGCGGTTGGACACGGCGGTGGCGGTTCCGGCGACCACGGCTGTGCGGGCGACGCCGCGAAGCAGTCCGGGCATGTTCGGTCATCTCCCAAGGGGATCAGTGCGGGATCGGTGCGGGATCAGTGCGGGAGCGGCGCGGTGCCGGTTCAGGCTGCCGTGGAGCCGCCGGGCGGCACCGTCTCCTCCGTGGCGTCCAGCGCCGCCAGCAGCGCCTGCACCGGGATACGGCCGCTCGCGACGAGCTGGGCCCCGCTGCGCCTGAGCGCGGCGGCCAGGGGAGCGGCCCACAGGTTCTCGTACACCAGCACCGCGGCCGAGTTGCCCGGCTCCAGCGCGTTGGCCGCCTCGTCCAGGTCACTCTGGTCGAGCACGCCCGCCGACGCTCCCTCGAAGATCGTCAGATCCGTTTCCTCGCCGAGGTCCTTCATCTCCAGACCGACGACGGAACCGTCGGTCTCCTTGCGGACGAAGGCCAGGTCGATGATCCGGACGATGCCGCGGTCGACGAGATCGACCAGCAGCGGGAACGCCTCCCCCGTCATCCGGTTGCCGGGGAACTCGATGACCAGGTAGTCGACGGGCCCCATCTCTTCGACGCTGTCCATGACCTCTCCTCGAGACGCATGGGAATCGGTATCCAGTCCAACACGCGGCGCCAGGGCTCGCATATTTCAGGGGGCGTCGGCTGGTGGGCAGCGGATCACCGGACGACTCCGGAGTGCCGCGGGGGGCGCGGCCCCCCACCCTGGACGCAGCGAAAGGAGCGAGGTCATGCCGACCGTCGGGGTGCCGTCAGCAGGCGGGGACCGGGCGTGCCCGCAGAGTTTCCCCCTGGGACCCTGATGGCGACGGCAGGACGTGCGCACAGGCTGATCGCCCGGGCGAAATCGGTGCATCAGCGGGCGGAGAGCCGGTTCCCCGTCGTCACGCATGTCGCGGACCGCATGGTGTCCGTGAACATCTTCGATTCCGGTACGCGCATCGCGGCGCAGTCCTTCCTGACCGCGGTCCCGCTGCTGTTCGTCGTCGCGGCGTACGCTCCGGCGGCGGTGCGCCGTGAGCTGGTCGCGTCGGTGACAGCGGTCTTCGGACTGACGGGTGCGGCGCGTGCCCAGCTGGAGCAGGTGCTCCAGCCCACGTCCGACGACCTGAAGCAGACCACCGGCGTGGTGGGCGTACTGATGGTGCTGCTGTCCGCCACCGCCGTCAGCCGGGCGATGCAACGTCTGTGCAAGCGAGCCTGGGAGATCCCGCGCACCGGGACTCGAATCGCCGCCTGGCGGTGGCTGGCCTGGCTGGTTCTGTGGATCGGTGTCCTGGTGCTCCAGGGCCCGTTGCGTGACGGCTTCGGAGCCGGTGCCTGGCTCGGCATCCCCCTCACCTGGGTCAGCCAGGTGGGCCTGTGGTGGTGGACCCAGCATCTGCTGCTCGGTGGCAAGGTCGGCTGGAAGCCCCTGCTGCCGGGTGCTCTGATCACGGCGACCGTCCTCACCACGCTGGCGGTGACCGCGCGCGTGTACATGCCGCGGGCCCTCGACCGCGCCCTCGCCAGTTACGGTTCCGTGGGGTCCGTGTTCGTGCTCCTGTCCTGGCTGATCGTGGTCTGCGTCGCCACGGCCGTCGCCGTCAGCGTGGGCGCCGTACTGGCACAGGAGCCCTTCCTGGCGGCACGCCTCGGCAGCCCGCCCCCGCTGCGCGACCGTGAGCGCGCGGCAGGTGAAGGCGCGCCGGGGCAGGGGCCTGGTTAGCCCGTCCGGACCGCCCGGCGCGCGGAGCGTCCGCGGGGCTGAGGCAATGGTGCTGTCCAGGTAACCACCACGCCGGAGGGTCCATGACCACGCCGCCCGACCCGCAGTCACCGGAGCCGGATCCGCACCGGACGACTGAGGCACACGGGCCGGACCGGGCCGGTGCGAACTCGCCGGGCGGCGCAGGGGATTGGGGCGCGAATCCACCGGGCGGCGAGGCGGACCGGCCGGCCCGGGACGCGCGTCGGCCCGACCCTGCCCCGGATCCGCCGGACCACCTGGGCACGAGCGGCGGCGAGCAGCCGAGCTCGAACGGTGGTGCCCAGGCGGGCCCGCCCGGCGGTGGTCAGGTGGGTCCGTCTGGTGGTGGGCGGGGACTGTCGCCTGGTGGTCCGGTGAGTCCGTCCGGTGGTGGGCACGGGGAGCCGCCTGGCGGTGGTGGGCAGGGAAAGCCGTCCGGCGGAGGTCCGGTGGGCCCGTCCGGTGGTGGTCAAGGGGGCTCCTCTGGCGGTGGGCAGGAGAAGCTGCCCGGGGGTCCGTTGGCAGGCCCGCCGGGTGGTGGTCAGGGGGGCTCCTCTGGCGGTGGTCAGGGGAAGCTGCCCGGGGGTCCGTTGGCAGGCCCGCCGGGTGGTGGTCAGGCGGGTCCCTCCGGCGGTGGGCAAGGGCAGCCGCCCGGCGGTGGTGGGCAGGGAACGCCGTCCGGCGGAGGTCCGGTGGGCCCCTCCGGCGGTGGTCCGGTGGGCCGGTCCGGTGGTGGTCAGGCGGGTCCCTCCGGCGGTGGTCAGGCGGGCCCCTCCGGCGGTGGTCAGGCGGGCCCCTCCGGTGGTGGGCACGGGCAGCCGCCTGGCGGTGGTGGGCAGGGAGAGCCCCCTGGGGGTCTTCCGACGGGCCCGCCCGGTGGTGGTCAGGTGGGGCCGCCCGGTGGCCGCTCCGCGGGTTCCGGGTCCGTCGCGGGTCGGATGGCGCGGAACACCGCCTCCGCCGTGCTCATCGTGCTGACCTGCATCCTCGTACCCGTCGCGCTCCTGGCCACCTGGGTGCACGACATCGCGCTCGACACCGACCGCTATGTGGCCACGGTCGCGCCCCTGGCCACCGAACCCGCGGTCCAGGACGCGGCGGTCCGCCGGATCACCGAGGCGGTCGGCACTCACGTGGACGGCAAGCGGGTCGCCGGGGACATCGCCTCCTGGCTGCAGTCCCAGGGTCTGCCGCCGATCGCCGCCGACGCGGTCAGCCGGCTCGGACCGCAGATCGACTCCGCCGTGGACTCGGCCGTGACCAAGATCGCCACCCGCGTCGTCCACAGCAACGCGTTCGCGACGGTGTGGCGCGAAGCCAACCGCGGCGCCCACAACGCCGTCGTGCACGCCCTGACCGGCAAGGGACGCGGCGCGTTCGGGGTCAGCGACGGCACGGTCACCCTGGACGTGGGCACGGCCGTCGACCGGGTCAAGAAGGAACTGGTCGACGCGGGCCTGAAACCCGCCGAGAAGATCCCGCAGGTGAACAAGCAGCTGGTGCTGTTCCACTCCGACGAGCTCGCCAAGTTCCGCAAGGGCGCGCGCCTCCTCGACATCGTCGGGAACTGGTTCCCGGTGATCGTCGTCCTCCTCGGTGTCGCAGGGGTGTTCCTGGCCCACCACCGGCGCCGGGCCCTGGCACGCACCGCGCTGGGCGCCGCCTTCGCCTGCCTGGTCGTGGCCATCGGCCTGGTCGTGGCGCGGACCTACTACCTCGACCACCTGCCGCCCCAGGTGCAGTCCAGGGCTGCCGCCGGAGCAGTCTTCGACACCCTTCTCCGCTTCCTGCGGGTCAGCCTGCGTACGGCCGTCGTCCTCGGCGTGGTCGTCGCGCTGGGTGCCTATTTCGTCGGGCCGGGACGGCTGCCCGTGGCCGTCCGGGGCTACTCCGACCACACGGCGGACTCCGCGGCGCGCTGGGCGGCCGCCCATCACGTCGGCGCCGGGCGGGTCGGCGCGTGGGCGCTGGCCTACCGCCGGGCCGTCACGCTCCTCGTCCTGCTGATCATCGCGCTCGTCTTCGCGCTCTGGAACCATCCGACGGTGCTCACCGTCCTGCTGCTGGTCCTCGTACTGCTCGGCGTCCTGGCGGTGCTCGCCCTGCTGGCGGCCGCCGGGCGCGTGCAGTTGAACGCGACGCGCGGGGAGCCGCGGCCGGCCGGGGACGAGCACTGACCGGGGCATTTCACGGAGCCGGGCCGCGCGCGCCTCCGGTCCGAGGAACCTGACCTGCACTGCGGGGACGTGTGGGGCGTGGGGGCGTGGAGGTGTGGGGGTGGGCCGAGCGGCCCGGTCCGACCTGCGCCGGGGCCGGAAAACTGGGATCCTGATCGAGTGGAGCCCGCTCCGCAGGCCCGACGACAGGGCGGTGACCCTGTGACCACGCGGCAGAAGAACCCGAGGCGATCGGCCGTCACACACGTCGATCCGCTGGGCGAACCCTTTCTCCGGACCCGGTTCGCCCTGCCGGCCACGCCGGCCGTGTTCGTGCGCCGTCCGCGGCTCGCCGAACACCTCGACCAGGCCTTCGGAACACCGCTGACGATGGTCAACGGCTCGGCCGGCGCGGGCAAGACCCTGCTGGTCGCGGACTGGGCCGCCCGGCTCCGGCAACCAGTGGCCTGGTTCACCACCGAGGCGGAGGACCAGGGCTGCGGAGTGTTCTGGGCGTATGTGCTCGAGGCCCTGCGTGCCGCCGGAGTACCGCTGCCGTCCGACATCGGCTGCCCCGGCGACGCGAGCCGCGTGGACCACGGGCTGCTGTCCCGTCTCGCGCACGAACTGAGCGGGCTGGAGCGGCCCGTCCTCCTCGTGCTGGACGAGTTCGACCGGGTGACCTCCGCACGGATCGCGGAACAGCTGGAGTTCGTCCTGCACCACGCCGGGCGGGGGCTGCGCCTGGTTGTCGTCACCCGCACCGAGCCGCTGCTGCCGCTGCACCGCTACCGGGCTGCCGGGGCCATGACCGAGATCCGGGGCGCCGAGCTGGCCTTCACCGTCGAGGAGGCCGCCGCGCTCCTGGAGCTGCACGGACTGCGCCTGCCCACGGCGGCCGTCCGCGCGCTGGTGGAACGCACCGGGGGCTGGGCCGCCGGGCTGCGCCTGTGCGCCCTGGCCGCCCGGCAGAGCCCGGACCCGGCGGCGTATCTGCGGGACTTCGAGGCGGGCCGGAGCACGATCGCCGACTTCCTGCTCACCGAGGTGCTGAAGCGGCAGCCGGCCCGGGTGCAGGACCTCCTGCTGAGAGTCAGTGTCGTGGAGCGCTTCTCCCCCGAGCTGGTCGCGGAGCTGACCGGCCGCGGCGGTGCCGAGCCGATCCTCGCCGCACTGCACAGCCAGAACGCGTTCGTGGAGGACCTCGGGCACTCGTGGTACCGCCTGCACCCCCTCTTCGGTGAAATACTCCGGGCCCACCTGCGGTTCCGTTCGCCCGGGCTCGAGACCGAACTGCACCGTCGTGCCGCGCAGTGGCTGCACGCCTCCGGAGCCCTGCCCGAGGCGCTGGCGCACGGCGCGGCCGCCGGCGACTGGAACTTCACCACCCGGACCCTCGTCGACGACCTGGCCATCGGCCGGCTCTTCACCGGCCTGCGCGCGAACGACCTCGTCGAGCTGTTCTCCCGGATGGGCCCCGAGGCCACGAGCGCGGCGGCGGACCTGGTGCGCGCCGCGCGCGAGCTGTCCCGGGGCGATGTGGAACGCGGCCTGGTCCAGCTGCGCCGGGCCGAGGAGCGCCTGGCCGCGCAGCCGGACGCCGCGGCCCGGCTGAGCCTGGTGCTGCTGCAGTCCCTGGCGGCCCGGCTGACCGGCTCGCCCGGCATGGCCGAGCAGGCCGCGACGACGGCGGAGCGGCTGTGGGGCGAGGTCTCCGCCGAGTTGCTGGACACACACCCCGAGTTCAGCGCCCTGCTGCTGACCCATGTGGGCGCGGCCCGGCTGTGGGCCGGGCGTTTCGACGACGCCCGCGCCGCCCTGTCCGCCGTGGCCGGATGCCCCGGCGGCGTCGCGACGACGCTGCCGCGCGAGGACTCCCTCGGCCAGCTCGCGCTGATCGACTACCTGAACGGCTGGCTCTGCCGGGCGGAGCGCAAGGCCCGGGCGGCCCTGAGGGAGACGGAGCGGTTCGGCCTGCGCGACCCCGGCTTCCCCGGCGCGGGCCTCGGGCAGCTGGTGCTGGCGGCCGTGGCCGTCGACCGCGACGAACTGCCCGAGGCACAGGCCCTGCTGGACGAGGCGGCGGCCTCGGGCGCCCCGCGCGATCCGGTGACGGCCGCCGGCCGGGCCCTCGCGACCTCCCGGCTGCTGCTGTCGCGGGGGGAGCCACGGGCCGCCGCGGCGGCGGCCGACCTCGATGTGCCGGCCCTGGTGAACTCGCCCTGGGCGGAGGCCCAGAGGGCGCTGGTCGCCTCCGCCGCCCATCTGGCCGAGGGCCGCACGGAAAGCGCCCTGAAGGTGCTCGACGACGTCTCCTGCGACGGTGAGCCCCCGTGGGCGGCGGAGCTGGCCTGGGCGAGGTTCGCCGCGGGGAACCAGGAAGGCGCGCTCGGCCTGCTCGACCACATGCGGACGCAACGGTGCACCGGCCCGAGGGCGGCCGTGCGGTGCGCGCTGGTGCGTGCCGGGGCCGCCCAGGAGACGGACGTCGCCGCCGCTCGCAAACTGTTCGCCGGTGCCCTGCTGCAGGCCCGGCGGGAGCGGCTGCGGCGCCCCTTCCTCGAAGCCGGACCGCGCATCCGGCATCTGCTGGACTCACCGCCTCTGCAGGATCTGGCCGCGGGCTGGCTCACCTTGGGCCACCCCGCCCCGCCCAGCGGCCCGGGAGCGGCCGCGGACGGCTCGTCCCTGGTCGTCGAGGAGCTGAGCGGACGCGAGCGCGAGGTCGTGGGCAGGCTGGCCGACCTGATGTCCACGGAGGAGATCGCCGCCGACCTGTACGTCTCGGTCAACACGGTGAAGACCCACCTCAAGAGCGCCTACCGGAAACTCGGGGTGAACGGGCGCGCCGAGGCGGTGCGCCGCGCCCGCGACCACGGGCTGATCTGACCTCCGGCCGGGTGGTTCGCCCGTGACGGGTGAGGCGCCGAGGCGGCGGTCCCCGCTGCGATGAAGACGGCGGCCGGGCAGGCCGGGGCGGTCGTCACGGGACCGCGCGAGCGGCCGGGAGCACCCGGGCGAGGTGGTGGACACCGTGGGACATTGGCGCGCTCTGATGGTGCTCGGGACAGCCCAGTTCCTGATGGTCCTGGACACGTCCGTCATGAACGTCTCCATCAGCCGGCTGGTCGAGGACTTTCACACCGAGGTCACCGCCATCCAGGCCGTCATCACGCTGTACGCGCTGGTCATGGCCGCGTTCATGATCATCGGCGGCAGGCTCGGCGACATCCACGGCCGCCGTCGGCTGTTCCTGCTCGGCCTGGTCGTCTACGGCACCGGTTCGGCCCTCACCGCGCTGGCGCCCACCCTGTGGGTGCTCACCCTGGGCTGGTCGGTGATCGAGGGGCTCGGCGCCGCGATGGTGCTGCCCGCCATGGCGGCCCTGGTCGCCGAGTCCTACCGGGGCAGGGACCGGGCCGTCGCCTACGGTGTGATCGGCGGACTGGCGGGCGCCGGTATCGCCGTGGGCCCGCTGCTGGGCGGCTGGGTGACGACGTACCTGACCTGGCGGCTGGTCTTCGCGGGCGAGGTCGTCGTCGTCCTCGTCATCCTGCTGTGCCATCGGGTCATCAAGGAGGCCGCGCGGACCGGACCGCCGCCCCGGCTGGACGTGGTCGGCGCGGTCCTCTCGGCGGGCGGACTCGGGCTCGGCGTGCTCGGCGTGCTGCAGAGCAGCACCTGGGGCTGGGTCAAGCCGCGCAACCCGCCCTTCACCGTCCTCGGCTTCGCGCCCACCCTCTTCGTCGTCGCCGCCGGGGTGGCCGTACTGGCCCTGTTCGCGCACTGGGACCGCGGGCGGGAGGCCGCGGGCGCCGACCCCCTGGTGCACCTGTCGCTGTTCGGCGTGCCGCCCCTGCGCTCCGGCCTGCTCACCCTGCTGAGCCAGAACCTGATCCTGCTGGGACTGTTCTTCACCATTCCGCTGTACCTGCAGGTGGTGCAGGGCTTCGACGCCTTCCAGACCGGACTCAGGCTGCTTCCGGTGTCCGTCACCATGCTCGTCACCTCCCTCGGCGCCGCGCGGGCCGGCCGCGCCATGGGGCCGCGCCGGGTGGTGCGGATCGGCCTGCTCACGCTGGCGGCGGCCATCGTCTGGCTGCTCGCCACCATCGAACCGAAGATCGACAACGCTCAGTTCGCCGGCGCCATGGCGGTGCTCGGCATCGGCATGGGGCTGCTCGCCTCCCAGCTGGGCAACGTCGTCCAGTCCAGCGTCGGCGAGGCGGAACGCAGCGAGGTCGGCGGCCTGCAGTTCACGGCGCAGAACCTGGGCTCGGCGCTGGGTACCGCGCTCATCGGTTCGGTCCTCATCGGCGCGCTGGTGCACGCGTTCACCACGGAGGTGGAGAGCAACCCCCGGCTGTCGGCCCAGACCCGGCAGCAGACCGGCGTCCACCTGGAGGCCGGGGTCAGCTTCGTGCCCACCGACCAGGTGCGCTCGGCCGCCCAGCACGCCGGACTGCCGCCGTCCGAGGTCGACGCCCTCACCGGCTCGTACGCCTCGGCACAGCTCTACGGCCTGAAGTCGGCGATCCTCGCCACCGGCGGCATCACCCTGGCGAGCTTCCTCGTCACCCGGCACCTGCCGACCGCGCCGTCCCGCCGTCCACAGCCGTCGCAGGGCGGCGCACCGGCCGGCGCCACCGGCGCCACGGAGTGAGCGGGAAGGCCACGGCGATGTCCTCGACCGGCCGCACCACAGCCCGGGAACGCCGCACCGAGCGCCGCGCCCACGCCGACTACACGGGTGCGGTGTACGGATCGATGCTGGCGGCGTCGGTGGTGATCGGCGCCGGTGGCCTGGGACAGTTCCCCCGTCTGCAACTGGTGATGCTGCTGTTGCTCACCGGCCTCGTCTTCTGGGTCGGCCACGTCCACGCCCAGCTGTTCGGGGCCCGTCTCGCGCAACGGGCACTGGACCGGCCGACGGTCCTGCGGGTGTGCCGAGAGGAGTGGCCGATCGTCGAGGCGGCCGTCCCGCCCGCCCTCGCCATCGCCGTCAGCCCGCTGCTCGGCCTGGACGTCGGCGGCGCGGCCTGGCTGGCGGTCGCCGTCGCGGTGGCAGGCCAGGTGGGCTGGTCCGCGGCCGGCGCACGGCAGGCCGGAGCGTCGTGGCGGCTGGTGGCGGGCACCGCCGCGGTCAATCTGCTGCTCGGCCTGGCGATCATCACCTTCAAGATCGCGCTGAGCCACTGAAGCCCGGCCCCCGGTCACCTGCGCCGGGTGAGGCCCGGCGCGGCCGGGCGGAGCAGGATCGCAGCAAGTCCGCAGGCAGACCGCAGCGGCCCGCGGCGGGAGTACGGCCCATGCGCTACGAGATCCGCGTCGATGGACACATGTCGGAGACCCTCACCAAGGCCTTCCCGGAGCTGGATCACGTGAAGATGTCCGGTCAGACGGTGCTGTTCGGTCCCGTCGTCGACGAGGCGCACCTGTACGGGCTGCTGAACCGCTGCCAGTCCCTGGGCCTGCGGGTCGTGGAGATGCGGCAAGTACCGGAGTGACCGCCACCCGGCGTACGGTCACTCACCGATCGGCCGCCACGATCCGCCCCGCGCGCACGGCCTCGCCCAGCGCCTCGAAGTCCCGCTCGTTGCGGTCCGCGTAGGCCTGCGCGAACCGGGCCAGCGCACGGTCGAAGCGGTCGGTGCCCCCGAGGTAGGCGGAGATGGCGACGGAATCGCCGGACCGGGCGTGGGCCCGTGCCAGCGACGCCCCGCACACCCGGGCGACCAGCCGCAGCAGAACCGGGTCCCAGGTCTCCGGCCGGAAACTGCCCTTCCAGTCCCACAACTGCCGTACGTAGAAGTCCCGTCCGCGCCCGTCGAGGCCCACGACGTGCGTCCACCCCAGGAAGATGTCACCGGCGGCCTGGAGGAGCCGCTGGCCGGTCACCACCCTGCGGCCCTGGTTGTCGTACCGTTCGCCGCCGGTGTGTGCCGCCAGCACCGACTCCTGTGCCTCCTTGGCCTGCAGCAGCAGCGGATCGTCGTCGTCGCGGCCGAGCAGCAGCAGGATCCAGCACCGGGTGCCGACGCTGCCGACCCCGACGACCTTCCGGGCCATGTCCACCAGCCGGAAGCGGCTCAGCAGGTGCCGCCGGTCCGCGGGCAGGGTCCGCGCGTACGACTCCAGCAGCGTCTGGAGCTCCTTGTCCTCCTCCTCGCCCGAGGACTCGCCGCGCAGTTCCCGCAGCGGGGTGACCAGCGGCGGGTCCGCCGCGATCCGCCGGCCCTCCGGCGTGAGCCGGGTGAGCTTGGCGTACGCTCGCAGGTGCGTCCGGGTACGGGCGCGCGAGGCCGCCTCGGCCGTACGGCGCCTGGTCTCCCCGCTCATCGAGGTGGCCAGCAACTCGCGCATCACGTCGGCGTCGTCCTGGGCGTACCAGATGTCCAGCGTGCGCATGCCGGCGAACTCCCGCATCCGCTCCCGGTACGCCCGCACGCAGGCGCCCGCCGCGTCGTCCTGCTCCCGCTCCGTGAAACCGTTGGCCCGCGCCGCGATGACGAAGCTGGCCGCCAGCCGTTTGACGTCCCATTCGAACGGGCCCGGGAACGTCTCGTCGAAGTCGTTGATGTCGAAGACCAGATGCCGTTCGGGCGACGCCAGCAGCCCGAAGTTCAGCAGCTGCGCGTCCCCGCACAACTGGACCTGGAGCCCGGTGTCCGGCAGCGTGCCCAGGTCCGTCGCCATGACCGCCGCCGCACCACGGTAGAAGCGGAACGGGGACGCGAGCATGCGGCCGTAGCGGATGGGCACCAACTCCGGTACCCGGCCGGCCGATTGGTGCTCCAGTACGTCGATGACGTCCGGCCGGTGCGGCGCGGGCTCGAACTCGCCGTGGCCCGAGCGCGGGGCGCGCCTGCGCGCCTGCCTGCCGTGGGCCGCCCGGTCGGCCGGTGACGACGAGACGGTGACGGCACTCGGTGCGGTCATGATCCACTCTCCTGGTCCTGCGGCCCGTGCTCCGCCGCCGGGACCGGGCTCGCGCGGGGCGCCGGAACAAGGGCCGTGCGCCCGTCGGGTCCACCCCAGCGCCCGGACCGGGAGGAGGGATCACCCGCGGCGGGTGATCCGGAGCGGCGGCCGCCCCGGCAGGCTGTGCCCTCGAGGGGCCGTGGGCCGCCCCGCCGAGAGTCCGTGAGCGGCCTGATCCCATCGCGCGAGGAGGAGCCATGACCGAACCGCGTGGAGAGGCGCAGCGGGCCGGCCTGTCGCATCTGCCCGGCGAGGCGGCCACCGGCCCCGCACAGGCCATGACGGCGATCGCCCGCTCCTGGACCTGGATCCTCGGGGCGGCGATCGTGACGCTCGTACCAGGGGTGCTGATTCTCGTCTGGCCGGACGAGACACTGCACGTCCTCGCCGTGCTCATCGGCCTCTACCTGCTGCTCACCGGCGCGATCCGGTGCGTGACGGCGTTCGCGCGGGAGGACCACGGGGACCGGCTCGCCGGTCTGCTGGTCGCGGTGCTGTACGTCCTGGCGGGCGTGCTCTGCCTGCGCAATCCGCTGCAGACCATCACCGCGCTGTCGCTGATCGTCGGGCTTCTGTGGCTGGCGTCCGGCCTCCTCACCCTCTACCCGGCGATCGCCGCCAAGGACCTTCCGCACCGCTGGGTCGTCCTGGGCGCCGCGCTGCTCGGCATCGTCGCCGGGATCGTGGTGCTGGCGCTGCCTGCGGAGTCGGCACGGGCGCTGACCCGGCTGCTCGGCCTGTGGCTCGTGCTGCTGGGCCTGGCCGAGCTGGTGACCGCCTTCGCGTGGCGGGCCGCACTGCGCCGGAGCGGCATGCCGCCGGACGTACCCGGCTCCGCTGACTGATCCCCGGCACGATCACCCGCATCGGGTGAGGACGCCCCTCCCTCGTGGGGTGCACGGTGAGAACGGCAGAAACCGGCTCGGCGAGCCGGTGCCCCGGACGGAGGAATGACATGAGCGCGCAGACCTACCTCGCGTACGACTACCCGGTGCTGGGTGCCTTCATGACCATGCTGGTGTTCTTCCTGTGGATCATGTGGTTCGTCCTGCTGTTCCGGGTCATCGTCGACATCTTCCGCGACGACGACATGGGCGGCTGGGGCAAGGCCGGCTGGACGTTGTTCGTGATCGCGCTGCCCTTCCTGGGCGTCTTCGTCTACCTGATCGCCCGCGGCAAGGGCATGGGGCGGCGGGAAGTTGCGCAGGCGCGCGCCCAGCAGGAAGCCTTCGACTCCTATGTGCGGCAGACCGCGCAGGGCACGACCGGCACCAGCAGCGCCGACGAGCTCACCAAGCTCTCCGCCATGCGCTCCCGGGGTGAGATCACCGACGACGAGTTCCGCAGGGCGAAGGAGCTGGTCCTCAGCGGTGCCGGCCCGGCCCGGCCCGGCGACAGCGTACACACCTCCACCGGGCGCTGAGACGCGTCCACGAGAACGAATCGAGGCCACCCATGACCACGACCCCCTCCCGCGCCCACACCCGCAGCACCAAGCAGGCATGGGCGGGCGGCCTGACCTCCTTCGCGGGCGTCATGCTGATGATCGCCGGGCTGCTCGGCGTGTTCCGGGGCATCATGGCGATCGCTCAGGACAACGTCTTCGTCACGACGCCCAACTACGTCTTCAAGTTCGATCTGACGAGCTGGGGATGGATCCATCTGGTCCTGGGCGCGATCGCCGTGATCGTCAGCTTCGGTCTGTTCGGACCGTCGATGTGGGCACGTGTCGCCGGCGTGGCCATCGCCGGCCTGGTGATCATCGCCAACTTCCTGTCCCTGCCGTACTACCCGGTGTGGTCCGTCGTGATGATCGCCGTCTCCGGCTTCGTCATCTGGGCCCTGTGCGTGGTCCAGGGGCAGGAATCCGCCAAGAGCCCGTAGCCGGACCGCGGCCCCGGTGCCGCCCGGCACGACCGCCGACCGGCGGTGCGCCCCGCGCTTCGGCCCCGCCCAGCGTCTACGCCTCGCTGCTGGACGGCGAACGCGGGGTGACGGCCGGCCGGCGGTGCCGGCGAGGTCGCCGACTTCATCACGACGGTGGACTCCCTCCGGCCCACGGCGCTGCCGAGGAGGCGGAGAGTGCCGACGTTTCCGGCCGTCCGTCCTGGCTGCGTTCGCCCACGGCATCGCACGTCTTGCGACCGCCCGGGCGGCCTGCGGACACCGGTCCCGCGGCGCCCCTCCCTCGCCCCGGTCGGCCTCAGGTGTTCAGCGGAGGCGTTGGTCGTCCCGGGCGGAGCCCGTTGCGTGCCTGTGCATGTCGGGTGCCGCCGGCCGGGGCGTGGTTGTGCCGCCGTGGCCGGCTTGGGCGTGTGGGTGCCGGGGCGGTGGTTGTCCCTGCGGGGCGCCGGCGGTCGGGCTGCGGCCCGGTGGTCGCCGCGGCAGCCCCTGGTTGTTTCAGTAGAGGTGTTGGTCGTCCCGGGCGGAGCCCGTTGCGTGCCTGTGCATGTCGGCTGGCGCCGGCCGGGGCGTGGTTGTGCCGCCGTGGCCGGCTTCGGGTGTGGGTGCCGGGGCGGTGGTTGTCCCTGCGGGGCGCCGGCGGTCGGGCTGCCGCCCGGTGGTCGCCGCGGCAGCCCCGGTTGTTTCAGTAGAGGTGTTGCTCGTCCCGGGCGGAGCCCGTTGCGTGCCTGTGCATGTCGGGTGCCGCCGGCCGGGGCGTGGTTGTGCCGCCGTGGCCGGCTTCGGGTGTGGGTGCCGGGGCGGTGGTTGTCCCTGCGGGGCGCCGGCGGCCGGGCTGCCGCCGGTGGTCGCCCCGGTAGCCCCCGGTTGTTTCAGTAGAGGTGTTGCTCGTCCCGGGCGGAGCCCGGTGTGGCGTTCTCTCCGCTGCGCTGTAGTGGAATCGCCACCGCGCCCTGCTGGAGAGTCACCGTGCGGGCGGGGGCGGGGATGGTGATGCCCTCCGTGCGGTAGCGGCGGTGGAGGCGCTTGATGAACTCGTGCTTGATGCGGTACTGGTCGCTGAACTCGCCGACGCCGAGGATCACCGTGAAGCCGATGCGGGAGTCGCCGAAGGTGTGGAAGCGGATGGCGGGCTCGTGGTCCGGTACGGCGCCCTCCACCTCGCGCATGGTCTCCGCGACGACCTCCGCCGTCACGCGCTCCACGTGCTCCAGGTCGGCGTCGTAGCCCACCCCGACCTGCACCAGCACCGTCAACCGCTGCTCGGGATGCGTGTAGTTGGTCATGTTGGCCTTGGCGAGCTGGCCGTTGGGGATGACCACCAGGTTGTTGGACAGCTGACGGACCGTCGTCTGGCGCCAGTTGATGTCGACGACGTACCCCTCCTCGCCGCTGCCGAGGCGGATGTAGTCGCCCGGCTGGACCGTCTTGGAGGCCAGGATGTGGATGCCCGCGAAGAGGTTGGCGAGGGTGTCCTGCAGGGCGAGGGCGACCGCCAGACCGCCGACGCCCAGGGCGGTCAGCAGGGGCGCGATGGAGATGCCGAGGGTCTGCAGGACCACCAGGAAGCCGATGGCGAGGACCAGGATCCGGGTGATGTTGACGAAGATGGTCGCCGAGCCCGCCACGCCCGAGCGGGACTGGGTGACCGTACGGACGAGTCCGGCGATCACCCGGGCCGCGGACAGGGTCACCACGAAGATCAGCCACACCTCGAGGAACTGGTCGGTGTGGTGCTGCACGGTCCGCGTCAGCGGCAGCACGGCCGCGGCCGCCGCCGCACCGCCCGCGATCGCCGCCCACGGCACGACCGAGCGCAGCGCGTCCACGATGACGTCGTCGCCGCTCCAGCGGGTCCGTTTGGCGTGCTTGGCCAGCCAGCGCAGCAGGGCGCGGGACAGGAAGGCCAGCAACAGGCCCGCCGCCACCGCGATGCCGGCGAGGACGAGGTCGTCCAGGGTCAGCGCGCGGTTCACCGGTCACCTCCGGGGCGCGCGCCTGCTGCGGAGTTGTGAGGTCTCGTCACGTTGTCACCTGCTCGATGTGCGGGATGTGCGATCGCGCCGGCCGGACAAACCCCGGTGACCGGCGCGATCGCTCATCCTGCCGCATCCGGAACGCCAGTTCGCACCCGGACCGGCGCTCTTCGGGCAGGTGGCTCAGACGATGCCCTCCGCGAGTTCGGCCTGGTCGCGGTCGCTGCCGTACGCGGCCGCGGTGGGCGTGCCGTACGAGCGGCGGGCGATGTACCACCAGAGGGTCGCGAGGACCAGGACGACGGCGAGCGCCACCGACGCGTAGTTCATCGTGTCGACCGTGACCGGCGAGGCCTGCGGCAGGCAGAACAGCACGGTCACACAGGCCACCCAGACCACCGCGATCCAGCCGATCGGCTTGCTCCAGCGGCCCAGTTGCCACGGCCCCGGCCGGAAACGGTCGCCCGCGCGCAGCCGCAGCAGCACCGGGATGGCGTAGGCGGGGGTGATGCCGATGACGTTGATGGCGGTCACCGCGTTGTACGCCGTCGCCGAGTACAGCGACGGCAGGGCGAGGACACCCGCCACGACGACGGACAGCCACACGGCGGCCACCGGTGTCTGGGTGCGGCCGCTCACCGTGCGCCACAGCTGCGAGCCGGGCAGCGCGCCGTCGCGGCTGAACGCGAACACCATCCGGCTGGCCGCGGCGACCTCGGCGTTTCCGCAGAACAGCTGGGCGACGATCACCACCAGGAGCAGCGCGCTCGCGCCGCCGGTGCCCAGGCCGTCGAGCAGGATCTGCGCGGGCGGCACCCCCGTGGCGGTGTTGCGCGTGGCGTCGTAGTTCTGGATGGCGAAGGTCAGACCGGCGAGCAGCACGAAACCCGCGATCCAGGACGCCCAGATGGACCGCACGATGCCGCGCGCCGCGGACACCGAGGCCTGCGAGGTCTCCTCGGACAGGTGCGCGGAGGCGTCGTAGCCGGAGAAGGTGTACTGGGCGAGCAGCAGGCCGATCGCCGCGACGTAGAGCGGGTTGTGCCAGCCGGTCTCGTTGACGAACTTCGTGAACACGAAGGACGCCGACCGGTGGTGGTCGGGGACGATCGCGAGCGCGCCGACGATCAGCGCGACACCCGCCAGATGCCACCACACGCTCACCGAGTTCAGCAGGCTGACCAGGCGGACGCCGAACAGGTTCAGCACCGCGTGCAGCAGCAGGATGGCGCAGAAGATGAGCATCGTCCTGCCGGGCGTCGGCGTGAAGCCCCACTGCAGGTTCGCGAACGCGCCGGTGAACAGGGCGGCGCCGTAGTCGATACCGGCGATCGCGCCGAGCAGACCGAGCAGGTTCAGCCAGCCCGTGTACCAGCCCCAGCGCCGGCCGCCGAGCCGGTCCGCCATGTAGTACAGCGCGCCGGAGGTCGGGTAGGCGCTGGTGACCTCGGCGAGCGCGAGGCCCACGCACAGCACGAACAGGCCGACGCCCGCCCAGCCCCACAGCATCACGGCCGGGCCGCCGGTGTTCAGGCCGAAGCCGTACAGGGTCATGCAGCCGGACAGGACCGAGATCACCGAGAAGCTGATCGCGAAGTTGCCGAAGCCGCCCATGCGGCGGGCCAGCACCGGCCGGTAGCCGAGTTCGCGCAGCCGCTGCTCCTCGTCCTGCTGGGGCAGGCCGGCCGAGGGCACGGGATCGGGGGTGGGGGACATGCGGGGGACCTCCGGGTCAAGAGGGGCGAGGACAGGGGCGGTTCACGAGCGGGAGCCGTCCGCGGCGGCCCGGCAGCGGTCCCGGGCCTGGATGAAGACCTCCACGGCACGGTCGCGGTCGGGCGTGCGGTACATCCAGGGCGGCGGAGTGAAGTACGGGCCGATGGCGTCGAACACCCTTGCCGCGTCGGGGAACCGGAGCGACCCCCACAGGGCGTGGGCCAGGTGGTTGAGGTCCGGCAGCGAGCGCTCGGCGCGGTGGGTGTGCTCGAACCAGGAGTGCAGGGCGTGCCGCGCCTCGCGGGCCGCGTCCTCCGCCACCCAGTGCAGGTCGAGTGCCGCGTCGTGCCCGCTGTCGCGCCGGTAGCGCTCGACGCGGACGTACAGCGGCAGCAGGTGCAGTGCCGAGCCGGGGGGCGCCTGCCCGGCGGCCCACTGGGCGTAGCCCGCGGCCTGCGCGAGCCGGCCCGAGCCGTCGCGCACGTACAGGAACTGGAGCATCCGGTGGTGGGCCTCGCGGTTGTACGGGTCGCGTCCGTGGGCCTCCGCCAGCAGCCCCCAGGGTCCCGGCGGCAGCATCGGTTCGGGCGCGGGCACCCGGTGCTCCTCCCAGCGCTGCTCCGGATCCAGCTGGGCCAGCGCCAGCAGGCACACCCAGGGCACCGGGTCCCGCGGGGCGATCCCGGTGGCGGACTGGGCGGCGTCCCAGGCCTCGATCCACAACTCGTGGGTACGGCGGTGCTTCTCGCGCCGGGCGCGCAGTGCCCGCTCCACCCCGACCCGCGCCCGCATCACCGCGGCGTGCACGCTGTCCGGCTCCTCCGTGAGCCAGGCGCGCACCACGTCGGTGCCGGCGGCGGCCGCCGCGAGGACCTGGGTGCGCTGGGTCCACCGCCCTCCGGGCGGGGTGTCCGCGAGCAGTGTGCGCATGGCCATCCAGCGCCCGGTGCGCAGATCCTGGAGCGCGGCGCGCAGGGCGTGGTCGGGGCCGGCGGGGTCGTAGGAGGGACGGGGTCCTTCTCTGGCCATCAGCCGACTGCCCCGGGCCACTGGGGCGCGGGCGAGCTGGCGGGGTGGCGTGGCAACAGCCCTCCTGTGGGCGGACGGAGGTGTGGGGTGCTGGTCGGCGGTCACTATAGAGGCGTGGGTTCCGCCTTGCCATTGTTACCAACTCAACCGATTGTTCAGCCAGTTGGCCGCCCAAGGGTGCTTGACGCCGTCCCGCCGCGGCGGCAGGCTGGCGCGGTGATCTTCGGTGCGGAGCGGGGTAAGGCGCGATGACGGGTCCGGTGCTCGCCGTCGACCAGGGCACGTCCGGCACCAAGGCCCTCGTGGTCTGCCCGGAACGCGGCGTCCTGGGCTCCGGGTTCGCCGGGGTCCGCCCCCGGTACCTGCCCGGAGGGCTGGTCGAGGCGGACCCGGCCGAGCTGTACGACTCCGTGGTCGACGCCGGCCGGCAGGCGCTCGCCGAGGCCGGCGAGGACGTCGTGGCGCTCGGCCTCGCCAACCAGGGCGAGACCGTCCTCGCCTGGGACCCGGCCGACGGCCGCCCGCTCACCGACGCCCTGGTGTGGCAGGACCGGCGCGCCGAGACCGTGTGCGGCGAACTCGCCGGGCACGCCGAGGAGTTGAGTCAGCTGACGGGGCTGCCCCTGGACCCGTACTTCGCCGCCCCCAAGATGGCCTGGATCCGCCGCCACCTCACCCGCGAGGGCGTCGTCACCACCTCCGACGCCTGGCTGGTCCACCGCCTCACCGGCGCCTTCGCCACCGACGCCGCCACCGCCGGCCGTACCCAGCTCCTCGACCTGGACCGCGCCCAGTGGTCGCCGAGGGCGCTGGAGATGTACGGCCTGTCCGACGAGCGCCTCCCCGAGGTGACCGACGCCGCCGGGCCGGTCGGCACCACCACGGCGTTCGGCCGCGAGATCCCGCTCACCGGACTGATCGTCGACCAGCAGGCCGCCCTGCTCGCCCAGCGCGTCACCGCACCCGGCACCGCCAAGTGCACCTACGGCACCGGCGCGTTCCTGCTGGCCCACACCGGCGACCGGCCCCGGCGCGGCACCTCCGGCCTGGTCAGCTGTGTCGCCTGGCGGCTGGCCGGTGCGACCAGCTACTGCCTCGACGGCCAGGTCTACACCGCGGCCTCCGCCGTCCGCTGGCTCTGCGACCTCGGCATCATCTCCTCCGCCGCCGACCTCGACCCCGTGGGCGGCACCGTCCCGGACAGCGGCGGCGTCACCTTCGTCCCTGCCCTCGCCGGACTCGCCGCCCCCTGGTGGCGCGGCGACCTGCGCGGCTCGCTCACCGGACTCGGCCTCGACACCGGCCCCGGCCATCTGGTGCGCGCCCTGTGCGAGGGCATCGCCGCCCAGGTCGCCGAACTCGCCGACGCGGCCGCCGCCGACCTCGGCGCCCCGCTGGACACGCTCCGCGTCGACGGCGGCCTGACCCGCTCGGCCCTGCTCATGCAGACCCAGGCCGACCTGCTGCAACGCCCCGTCGAGGTGTCCGCGCTGCCCGACGCCACCGCACTCGGCGCGGCCGCCCTCGCCCGCCTGGGCGCGGACCCTACCCTGGGCGTCGCACGGGCCCTGCCCGACTGGAAGCCCGCCGCCGTGTACGAACCCCGCATCGCCGCCGACCGGGCCGCCGAACGCCGGGCCGGTTTCCGGGCCGCCGTCGCGGCCCTGCTCGGCTCATGACCGTCACCGCGGAAGGCCCGCTGCCCACGACGGCGTACGACGTCGCGATCGTCGGCGCCGGGGTCGTCGGCTGCGCCATCGCCCGGGAACTCGCCCGCCACCCGCGCCTGCGCGTCGCCCTGGTCGAGGCCCAGGACGACGTCGGGCAGGGCACCTCCAAGGCCAACACGGCGATCCTGCACACCGGTTTCGACGCGGCCCCCGGCACCCTGGAGGCCCGGCTGGTCCGGGAGGGCCACGACCGGCTCGGTGCCTACGCGGCCGAGTCCGGCATCCCCGTCGAACGGGTCGGCGCCCTCCTGGTCGCCTGGGACGAGGAGCAGCTCGCCACCCTGCCCCGGCTGGCCGGGAAGGCCGAGCGCAACGGCTGCCACGAGACGCGCCTGCTCGGCCCCGACGAGCTGTACGCCCGCGAACCCCACCTCGGCCCCGGCGCGCTCGGCGCCCTGCACGTGCCCGGCGAGAGCATCATCTGCCCCTGGACGACGACCCTGGCCTACGCCACCCAGGCGGTCCGCGCCGGAGTGGACCTGCACCTGAACACCAAGGTGCAGCAGGCGAGTTGGCGAAGCGGCCACCGGCTGTCCACCTCCCGTGGGACCCTGCACGCCCGCCACCTGGTCAACGCGGCCGGACTCCACGCCGACACCGTCGACCGGCTGCTCGGCCACGAGGACTTCACCGTCACCCCGCGCCGCGGCCAGCTCCTGGTGTACGACAAGTTCGCCCGCCCGCTCGTCCGGCACATCCTGCTGCCCGTACCGACCGCGCTCGGCAAGGGCGTCCTGGTCGCACCGACGGTCTACGGCAACGTGCTGCTCGGCCCCACCGCCGAGGACCTGGACGACAAGCGGGCCACCGGCTCCACCGGCGACGGCCTGGCCGGACTGCGGACCAAGGGCCGCCGGATCCTGCCCGCCCTCCTGGACGAGGAGGTCACCGCCGTCTACGCCGGGCTGCGCGCGGCCACCGGGCAGGAGGACTATCGCATCGCCGCCCACCCCGAGCAGGCGTACGTCACCGTCGGCGGCATCCGCTCCACCGGCCTGACCGCGTCCCTGGCCATCGCCGCCCATGTCACCGGCCTGCTGGCCGGCACGGGGCTCGAGCTCGGCCCGGTGCGCGAGCCGGAGCCGGTGACCATGCCCAACCTCGGCGAGGCCTTCCCGCGCCCCTACCAGCGGCCCGAACTCATCGCCGCCGACCCCGAGTACGGCACCCTCGTGTGCCACTGCGAGCGCGTCTCCCGCGGCGAGATCCGGGACGCCCTCGCCGGGACGATCCCGCCCCGCACCCTGGAGGGCCTGCGCCGCCGCACCCGGGCCCGGGCGGGCCGGTGCCAGGGGTTCTCCTGCGGGGCGGCGGTACGGGAGCTGTTCGAACGGGGAAGGGGGCGGTCATGACGAGCCCTCGCCTGATCGACGTCCTCGTCGTCGGTGCCGGCCCCGCCGGACTCGCGGCCGCCGCACGGCTGGCCGCCGCCGGGGCGGGGCGCGTGGAGGTGCTGGAGCGGGAGACCGAGGCGGGCGGAGTCCCGCGGCACTGCGCACACGGCGGCTTCGGCACGTGGACGCACCCGCTGACCGGATCCGCCTACGCCCGTCTGCTCACCGAGGCCGCCGGGCGGGCGGGCGCGGTGATCCGGACCGGGGTGACGGTCCTGGACTGGGCGTGCACGGGGCTGTCGGCGCCCGGGGCGGGACTTCCGGACGGGGGTGCGGCTGGGCGGTCCGGCGCGGGGCCGGGTGGTGGGGGCCCGGTGGTGGCAGGCGTCTCCGGCGTGGGGTCGGGCCTTGCGGACTCCGCGGCCGGGCCCGCGGGAAGCGGCACCGGTGGCGGTCCGGTGTCCGGGGCCGCCGGATCCCGTGCCGGTACGGTGCTCAGCGCCGTCGGTCCCGGCGGGCCGGAGAACATCGAGGCGCGGGCCGTCGTGCTGGCCACCGGTGCCCGTGAACGTCCGCGCACCGCCCGGCTGGTGCCCGGCACCCGCCCCGCCGGGGTCTACACGACCGGAGAACTCCAGCAGGCGGTCCACCTGTACGGGCAGCACATCGGCACCCGCGCGGTCGTCGTCGGTGCCGAGGACGTCTCGTACGCGGCGGCCGCCACCGTGCGCGCGGCCGGCGCCGAGGTCGTCGCCCTGGTCACGGAACACCCGCGGGCCCAGACAGGCCGGGCGCGCGCCGGGTCGGCCCGCCTGCGCGACCGCGTTCCGCTGCTGACGCACACCACGGTCGCCGAACTCCTCGGCCACGGCCGCCTGTCCGGGGTCCGCGTGCGCCGACGCGACGGGCGCACGGCCGTACTGGCCTGCGACACCGTCGTGTTCACGGGTGACTTCGTCCCCGACCACGAACTGGCCCGCCGCGGCGCCCTCACCCTGGATCCCGGCACCCGCGGCCCCGCCGTCGACGGCGGCTTGCACACCTCGCGCCCCGGAGTCTTCGCGGCCGGGAACGTCCTGCACGCCGTCGAGCGGGCCGGCACGGCGGCCGCCGAGGGCGCCCGGGTGGCCGGTGCCGTCCTGGACTTCCTGGCGGGCGCCCCCTGGCCGGACCCGGGAGTCCCGCTCGCCGTCGGGGCCCCGCTGCGCTGGATCGCCCCGAACCGCGTCAACCCCGCCGACCCGCCCGCCCGCTACGTCCTGCGCACCGACGCCCCGCTGACCCGCCCGGTCCTCCAGGTCCATCAGGACGGCCGCCTCCTGCTCCGCGCGCGGCCGGGCCTCGGGACCGCGCTGCCCAACCGCACCCTGACCCTCACGGCCCGCTGGACGGGCCAGGCCGACCCGAAGGGCGGTGAGGTACGGGTGAGCGTGGGCTGAAGCGGGCCCGTTGTCAGTGCCGTGCGTGACGAGCGCTCACAGATCGGTGAACGAACCGTGCCGCCCGGACCCGGACGCGAACCGTGCGGCGCCCTCCGCGCTCTGGGCCAACACCTCCAGGCCGTACCGGAGTTCACCCCGCAGCGCCGCCTCCTCGTCCAGCCCCTCCTGGTCGAGGACCGACGCGCGGTCGCTGCGCAGGCAGGCCTGGGGGAAGCGGGCGATGTCCGCGGCCAGCGCCTCGGCCTCGGCGCGGGCGCGTCCCGTCGGCACCACCCGGTTGGCTAGCCCGATCTCGTAGGCCTCCCGGGCCGGTACGGGGCGGCCGGTGAGGATCATGTCCATGGCCCGGCTGGTGCCGATCAGCCGGGGCAGCCGTACCGTGCCGCCGTCGATCAGCGGCACGCCCCAGCGGCGGCAGAACACCCCGAACACGGCGTCCTCCTCCGCGACCCGCAGATCGCACCAGAGCGCGAGTTCGAGACCGCCCGCGACCGCGTGCCCGGCCACCGCCGCGATCACCGGCTTCGACAGCCGCATCCGGGTCGGCCCCATCGGGCCGTCACCGTCCTCGGCCACACGGTTGCCGCGCTCGGTGCCGATCGCCTTCAGGTCCGCCCCCGCGCAGAACGTGCCGCCCTCGCCCCACAGCACCGCGACGCGGGCCCCGTCGTCCTCCTCGAACTCCCGGAAGGCGTCGGCGAGTTCGGCGGCCGTGGGACCGTCCACCGCGTTGCGGGCCGTAGGCCGGGAGAGGACGACCGTGGTGACGTACTCCGTGCGCTCCACGCGGACCGGCATGGCAGGCCCTCCTCGTTCTGGTTCGGAAGGCCACTGTGCCTCAGATGACCTTGAACCGTACCAGCGCCCCCAGCGTCAGCGCCCCCGGCAGCAGCGGCACCCACACGGTGATGATGCGGTAGGCGAGCACCACCGCCGTGGCCACCGCGGCCGGGCCGCCCACCGCCATCAGGGCCACGATCAGGGCGGCCTCGACCGAGCCGAGCCCGCCCGGTGTCGGCACCAGCGCCACCGCGACGGTCGCCGCGAGGTAGGCGAGCGCCATGTGCGCCACCGGCACCGGCAGCCGCAGCGCCTGGCCGACCGCGGCGAGACCGGCCGCCTGCAGCGCGGGGAAGGCCAGCGAGCCGCCCCACAGCGCCAGGGCACGGGCCGGCCGGGTGTGCACCGACCGCGCCTCGCCGAGGGCATCCCGGACGAAGGCGTGCACGCGGGCGCGCAGCGGTCGTACGAGGGCCACCACGCCCGCCGCCACCACCAGCAGGCCGCCCGCGCCCAGCAGCAGCGGCAGGGCCGAGCCGTCCGGCAGCAGCGGGCCGAGCCGCAGCGCGTCGGGGAAGGCCAGCAGCAGCACGGACAGCAGACCGAGCCGGCCCACGGACTCGGCCAGCAGATACAGGGCGAGCGCGGCCGAGGAGCGGGCGAGCGGCACCCCGCACACGGTCATGAACCGCAGGTTCACCGCGCCCGCGCCCAGCCCCGTGGGCAGCAGGTGGTTCGCCGAGGCCGCCGCGAACTGGGTGGCCAGCAGCCGCCCCTTCGGCAGCGGCTGCACCACCGCGCCCTGGCGGGTGAACGCGGCGGCCACCCAGGTCAGACAGGTGGCGCCGGCCGCCGCGAGCAGCCACGGCCAGGAGGCGGTGCGCAGCTGGCCGAAGCCCTCGGCGAGCAGGGAGCGGTTCCGTACGGCGACCACGGCGACGAGCAGGAGCGGCACCAGGCACAGCACCTGACGGACGGGGACGCGACGGGGGAGTCGTCCCCGGGGAGGTGGGGAGAGCGGGACGGCAGTCACATCCGCAGAGGTTCTCCGGACCGTCCCAACGGCGGGTGAAAAGGCGGGAACATTGACCTCAACGAAGCTTGAGGTTCTACGTTCTCTTCCATGAGCATGGAGACCACCGCATGGATGCAGCTGCATAGTGTCATGAACGCGCAGGACGAGCGCCGGCCTTTCGCCCGCGCCACGCTGCGCCGTATCGCCGCCTTCGCCCGCCCGCACCGCGCGGGCATCGCCCGGTTCGTGGTGCTCGGGGTGGTGACCGCGCTGCTCGCCGTGGCCACCCCAGTGCTCGCCGGCCGCGTCGTCGACGCGATCGTGGCGGGGCACGACTCCGGCACGGTGGTCCGGCTCTCCCTGCTCATCGCGCTCGTCGCCCTCGCGGAGGCGGGGCTCGGCATCCTCGGCCGGCGCCTGTCGGCGACGCTCGGGGAGGGACTCATCCTCGACCTCAGAACGGCTGTGTTCGATCATGTGCAGCGCATGCCCGTCGCGTTCTTCACACGGACTCGTACGGGAGCGCTGGTCAGCCGACTCAACAACGACGTGATCGGCGCCCAGCGGGCGTTCGCCAACACCCTGTCCGGCGTGGTCAGCAACCTGGTCACCCTGCTGCTCACCCTCGCGGTGATGCTCACCCTGTCCTGGCAGATCACCCTGCTCGCGCTGGTGCTGCTGCCGGTGTTCGTGCTGCCGGCCCGCCGCATGGGCACCCGGATGGCCCGCATGCAGCGCGAGGCGGCGGCGCTGAACGCGGCCATGGGCACCCGGATGACCGAGCGCTTCTCCGCGCCCGGCGCCACCCTGGTCAAGCTGTTCGGCCGCCCGGAGGAGGAGTCGGCGGAGTTCGCGGCCCGCGCGGCGAGGGTGCGGGACATCGGTGTGCGCACGGCCACGGCCCAGTCGGTGTTCATCACCTCCCTCACGCTGGTGTCCGCCCTCGCCCTGGCCCTCGTCTACGGCCTCGGCGGCTGGTTCGCGCTGCACGGCACCCTGAAGGCGGGCGCGGTCGTCTCCCTCGCCCTGCTGCTGACCCGCCTGTACGCCCCGCTCACCGCGCTGGCCGGTGCCCGGGTCGAGGTGATGAGCGCTCTCGTCAGCTTCGAGCGGGTCTTCGAGGTGCTGGACCTGAAGCCGCTGATCGAGGAGAAGCCGGACGCCCGGGAGGTCCCCGAGGGGCCCGTCGCCGTCGAGTTCGACGACGTCCGCTTCTCCTACCCGGCCGCCGACCAGGTCTCCCTCGCCTCCCTGGAGGAGGTCGCCGCCCTCGACACCCGCGGCGGCTCCGAGGTCCTGCACGGTATCTCCTTCCGCGCCGAACCCGGCCGGACCGTCGCCCTCGTCGGCTCCTCCGGCGCCGGCAAGTCCACCATCGCCCAGCTGCTGCCGCGCCTGTACGACGTCGACGCCGGTGCCGTCCGGATCGGCGGGGTGGACGTCCGCGACGTGACCGCCGCCTCCCTGCGCGGCACCCTCGGCATGGTCACCCAGGACGGCCACCTCTTCCACGACACGGTCCGCGCCAACCTCCTCCTCGCCCGCCCCGACGCCACGGACGAGGACCTCTGGGACGCGCTCGGCCGCGCCCGCCTGGCCGAGGTCGTACGGTCCCTGCCGGACGGCCTGGACACGGTGGTCGGCGAGCGCGGCTACCGGCTCTCCGGCGGCGAACGCCAGCGGATGACCATCGCCCGGCTGCTGCTGGCCCGCCAGCGCGTGGTCATCCTGGACGAGGCCACCGCCCACCTGGACAACACCTCGGAGGCGGCAGTCCAGGAGGCGCTCACCGAGGCCCTGGAGGGCCGCACCGCCGTGGTCATCGCCCATCGCCTGTCCACGGTCCGGGCCGCCGACCTGATCCTCGTCGTGGAGTCCGGCCGGATCGTGGAGCGCGGCACGCACGAGGAGCTGCTGGCGGAGCAGGGCCGGTACGCGGAGCTGTACCGGACGCAGTTCGCGGGGCGGGAGGGTGCGGTGCGGGCGCCGGGGGAGGAGACGGCGGCGGAAGCGCTCGTGGCCGAGGTGCCGACGGTCTGAGCGGCTATGCCGTCTTCTTCAGTGCGAGAAGCCGGTACAGCGGATCCCGGCGAGCGCGGTCCTGCTCCGGCAGGGCCGCGAGCCGCCCGCACGCCTCGGCCGCCTGCTCCGGCCCGGTCTGCGCGCACCACGGGATCCGGCCCGATTCGATGACCTCCCGCCAGCGGCGCGGACTGCGTCCCTGGCCGGCGCCCGGGAACACGGCCTCGC
>NZ_JBEPBF010000091.1:0-34262 GCF_040298985.1 Streptomyces sp. NPDC001093
CCGCGCCGGGCCCCCCCCCCACCCGGCGAAGCCCCCCCCACAACCCCCCCACAACCGCCCCGCGGGGGTGGCGGCCCCCTGGCGGTCCCCCCCCCCCCGGCGGCGTTTTCACGGTCATCCCAGGAAAGCCGGAGGACCCGCAGCACGAGCGTGCTGCGGGCCCTCCGGCGATGGCGTATCGGGCGGTTACGCCTGGTCCCGGCGCAGGGACGGCTTGAGTTCCTTCAGGCGGCCCAGCAGGCCGTTCACGAACGACGGCGACTCGTCGGTGGAGAACTCCTTCGCCAGCTGCACCATCTCGTCCAGGACGACGGCGTCCGGGGTCTCGTCGACCCAGATCAGCTCGTACGCGCCCAGCCGCAGGATGTTGCGGTCCACGACCGGCATCCGGTCGAGCGTCCAGCCGACCGCGTACTGGGCGATCAGCTCGTCGATCCGCCGCGCGTGCCCGGCGTAACCCTCGACCAGCTGCATCGTGTACTCGCTGACCGGCGGCTGCCGGGTGTCGGACCGGGACAGCCGGATCCAGTCCGCGAGGACCGTCAGGACGTCGGCGCCGCGCTGGTCGCCCTCGAAGAGGATCTGGAAGGCGCGCTTGCGGGCCGTGTTGCGGGCAGCCACGGTTAGCTGTTCACCCGGCCGAGGTAGTCGCTGGTGCGGGTGTCGACCTTGATCTTCTCACCGGTGGTGATGAAGAGCGGGACCTGGATCTGGTGGCCGGTCTCCAGGGTGGCGGGCTTGGTGCCACCGGTGGAGCGGTCGCCCTGGACGCCCGGCTCGGTCTCGGCGATGGTCAGCTCGACCGCGGCGGGCAGCTCGACGAAGAGAACCTCGCCCTCGTGCTGCGCGACGGTGGCGGTGAAGCCCTCGATCAGGAAGTTCGCGGCGTCGCCGACGGCCTTCCGGTCGATGTGCAGCTGGTCGTAGGTCTCCATGTCCATGAAGACGAAGTACTCGCCGTCCATGTACGAGAACTGCATGTCGCGCTTGTCGACAGTGGCGGTCTCGACCTTGACGCCGGCGTTGAAGGTCTTGTCGACCACCTTGCCGGACAGCACGTTCTTCAGCTTGGTGCGCACGAAGGCCGGGCCCTTGCCGGGCTTGACGTGCTGGAACTCGACGACGGACCAGAGCTGGCCGCCTTCGAGCTTGAGCACCATGCCGTTCTTGAGGTCGTTCGTGGAAGCCACGGTTGCGGAATCTCCTGGACTGACGTACGACCCCGGGTCACGCGCTACAGCGCGAGCAGTTCCTTGGTCGTGATGGTGAGTAGCTCGGGTCCGCCGTCCGCCTCGGGGCGCACGACGAGCGTGTCATCGATCCGGACACCGCCCCGGCCCGGGAGGTGGACCCCCGGTTCGACGGTGACCGGCACGCAAGCGTCCAGTTTACCCATGGCCGCGGGCGCCAACTGCGGGTCCTCGTCGATTTCGAGTCCGACACCGTGTCCGGTCAGCGGTGGCAGGGCTTCCGCATAGCCGGCCGAGTCCAGTACCTGGCGGGCCGCGCGGTCCACATCGCCGTAGCCGGCACCGGGCGCCAGGGACTCCCGTCCGGCGCGCTGGGCGGCGAAGACCAGGTCGTACAGCTCGACCTGCCAGTCGGCGGGCGAGGTGCCGATCACGAAGGTACGGCCGATCTCGCAGCGGTAGCCGCGGTAGGTCGCGCCCAGGCACACGGTGAGGAAGTCGCCCTCCTCCACCCGCCGGTCGGTGGGGCGGTGCCCGCGGCGGCCGGAGTTCGGCCCGGTGGCGACCGAGGTGGGAAAAGCCGGCCCGTCGGCGCCGTGGTCGACGAGCCGGCGCTCCAGCTCCAGGGCGAGGTGCCGTTCGGTACGGCCGACCAGGATGGACTCGAGCAGCTCTCCGAGGGCCTGGTCGGCGATCTCGGCGCCGATGCGCAGGCAGGAGATCTCCTCCTCGTCCTTGACCACCCTGAGCTGCTCCACGGCTCCGCCGAGGTCGCCGAGGCGGAGTGCGGGGGCCCCGGAGGCGATCGCCCTGTGCCGGGCGACGGTGAGGTGGTGTTCCTCGACGGCCAGGGAGTCGGCGGACTGGGCCACGGCCAGTTCGGCCGCCGCGACCGCGGCGTCGCCGCCGGCACCGACGGCCCGGCCGACGCCGTTCGGCGCGAGGACGTGCAGGCGCAGGTTCTCGTCCAGGCGGCCCTCGGAGGGGCGGTCGTCGGGCTGGCCGATGCATACGAGGAGGTCCTCGCGTCTGCCGAGCAGCAGCGCGGAGCCCTGCGGGGCTGCGGCGGCGAGGTAGCGCACGTTGGCTGGACGGGTGACGAGCGCTGCCGCGGTGCCGGCCGCGGTGAAGTGGTCTCTCAGCCGGGATCTGCGGGTCGCGTACACCTCTGACATGAGATGAGCGTAGGAGTATTGACCGGTTTATGCCGGTTTTTAGGGGCCGAGTGGGGTTTGCGTGGGGTGGCTGCCGTGGATCGCCGGGTGCGGGTGCGTCGCGGGTTCCCGCGCCTCATACGGCACTGCAGTTCCCCGGCTCACCAGCTCGGTGGGCTCGCTATCGCTCTCGCCAGGACCTCGTCCAGAACGCGGGCCGTCCCGGGGATGTCCAGCTGGGAGTTGTCGATG
Source organism: Streptomyces sp. NPDC001093 (assembly GCF_040298985.1). NCBI lineage: Bacteria > Bacillati > Actinomycetota > Actinomycetes > Kitasatosporales > Streptomycetaceae > Streptomyces > Streptomyces sp. NPDC001093. Next base: position 2,597 of record NZ_JBEPBF010000091.1, read on the forward strand.
ATCGGGAGTCCCGAGCCGTACCAGCCCGCCATGCGGCCGTGGATGCGGGCCACCTCCTCGTCGGTGAGGCGGCGGTTGCCGGTGCGTTCGGCGTTGCGTTCCAGGACGATGTCCAGGCCGGGCAGGAGGACGACGGGCAGCAGGCCGGGGCCGACGTGGCGCTTCCAGCCGCCGAGACCGACGACCGGGCGGTCCGGGAAGACCGCGTCGTCCAGGATGCAGGAGATGCCGTTGGCGAGGAAGTTGCGGGCGGCGAAACCGCAGGTGCGGCGGGCCAGGCGGTACTGGGCCTCGGAGTTGTCGTTCCAGCCGGACTGGGGGTCGGCGAAGCCGGAGCGGACCCATTCACGGACGTCGTCCAGGCTGATGTGCGCGGTGGGCACGCGGCGGTGGTCCGCCCAGTACTTGGCCACGCTCGTCTTGCCCGCGCCGGCCGGGCCGATCAGCAGCACGGCCAGCGTGGTCGACGCCGGGTCGGGCGCCGCGGCGGGAGCCGGGGGCGCCATAGGCACCCCGACGGGCCCGCCGGGTGGCAGCGGGACGTGACCGGTGGTATCAGGGGCCGGCAGCACAGCGGGCTGGGGCGCAGGGGGCTGGGGAGCGGCGGGCTGCGGGGGTGGGGGCTGAGGCGCGGGCGGTTGCGGGGGCGTCGGCGGGACGGTGCCGGTGGGGGCCGGGAAGCCCGGCGGAGGGGGCACGGGGGCGGGCCCCTGGGAGGCTCCCGGGTGCGGGCCCGGGTGGTGTGCGGCCGACGCCCAGCCGGCGTGCGGCACCTGCCCCGGCTGGTGGGGCGGCGGCAGCGGAGACCCCACTGCGTGCTGCATCCGTTGCCACTCCGTCTCGTACAAGCAGTTCGTGCTGGCAGCGGGGCTGACCCCGCTGCCTACCGAACGGTACCGTCCCCCGCCGTCGTTTGGTGAAACGGCCGGGGGCGGCCCGAAGTGCCCGTTCCGCAAAGGAAGTCGAGGCAGGGAATCGGGCGGACGGAACAGCGCAGGACTTACTGGCCCACTTCGCCGTAGGCGGCGAGCAGGACGGCCGGGTCCGGGCCCTCCAGGACGGTCGGCTTGGCCAGGCCGTCGAGGACGATGAAGCGGAGCAGGTCGCCGCGGGACTTCTTGTCGATCTTCATCGTCTGCAGCAGCTTGGGCCACTGGTCGTAGCGGTAGTGCAGCGGCAGCCCGACCGCTTCCAGGACCGTACGGTGACGGTCCGCGGTCGCGTCGTCCAACCGGCCCGCCAGACGGCCCAGTTCGGCGGCGAAATGCATCCCGACCGCGACCGCCGCACCGTGCCGCCACGTGTAGCGCTCGTTCTTCTCGATCGCGTGGCCCAGCGTGTGACCGTAGTTGAGGATCTCCCGCAGACCCGACTCCTTCAGGTCCGACGAGACCACCTCCGCCTTCACCCGGATCGAGCGCTCGATCAGCTCGGCCGTGTGCGGGCCCGCCGGAGTCCGCGCACCCTGCGGGTCCGACTCGATCAGGTCCAGGATCACCGGGTCGGCGATGAAGCCGGCCTTGATCACCTCGGCGAGCCCGGAGACGTAGTCGTGGACCGGCAGGGAGTCCAGCGCGGCCAGGTCGCACAGGACACCGGCCGGCGGATGGAAGGCACCGACGAGGTTCTTGCCCTCGGCGGTGTTGATGCCGGTCTTGCCGCCGACCGCCGCGTCCACCATGGCCAGCACCGTGGTCGGCACGGCGATCCAGCGCACCCCGCGCAACCAGGTCGCGGCCACGAACCCGGCCAGGTCCGTCGTCGCACCGCCACCCACACCCACCACGACGTCCGTGCGCGTGAAACCCGACTGACCCAGCGCCTTCCAGCAGTAGGCGGCCACCTCGGCGGTCTTGGCCTCCTCCGCATTGGGCACCTGGATGGCGACCGCCTCATAGCCCTGCTCGCCCAGGTCGGCGCGCAGCGCATCCCCGGTCCCGGCCAGCGCCTCGGGATGGATCACCGCGACCCGCCTGGCCCTGGAACCGATCAACCCGCCCAGCTCGCCGAGCAGTTGGCGCCCGACCAGCACCTCGTAGGGGTCGGTGCCCGCGCTGCCGGCGACCTGGATCCGGGTGACTGCCTCGCTCATGCTTCCTTCAACTCCAGTGCGTCCAGCGCTGCTCGGGTGACCTCTTCGGGGCTACGGCCGTCCGTCGCCACCACGGCGGTGGCAACCTCCTCGTACAGATGCCGCCGGGCCTCCATCAGCTCACGCCACTGCCTGCGCGGATTGACCGCGAGCAGCGGACGCGCCACGTTCAGACCGGTGCGCTTGACGGCCTCCTCCACGTCCATGGAGAGGTAGACCACCCGGTGCCCGGCCAGCAGCGCGCGCGTGTCGGCGTCCAGGACGGCCCCGCCGCCGAGCGCGAGGACGCCCTCGTGCTCGGCGAGTGCCGTGTGCACGGCCCGCTTCTCGAGCGCGCGGAAGGCGGGCTCGCCCTCGTCGACGAAGATCTCGGCGATGGTGCGGCCCTCGTGGGCGACGATGTCCTCATCGGTGTCCCGGTAGCCGAGCCCGAGGCGCTCGGCGAGCAGCCGGCCGACGGTGGACTTGCCGACGCCCATCGGGCCGACCAGTACGACGGCGGGCACGGCGCTCACCGGATCCGCAGGTTGTCGAGGTACGACCGCACGTTGCGCCGGGTCTCGGCCACCGAGTCGCCGCCGAACTTCTCGGCGACCGCGTCCGCCAGGACGAGCGCGACCATCGCCTCGGCGACGATGCCCGCGGCGGGCACGGCGGAGACGTCGGAGCGCTGGTGGTGGGCCTGAGTGGCCTCGCCGGTGGTGACGTCCACCGTCTTCAGGGCGCGCGGCACGGTCGCGATGGGCTTCATCGCGGCCCGCACCCGCAGCAGCTCGCCGGTGCTCAGGCCGCCCTCGGTGCCGCCGGCGTGGCCGGAGACGCGCTTGATGCCCTCGGGCGTGTTGACGATCTCGTCGTGCGCCTTGGAGCCGGGCACCCGGGCCAGCTCGAAGCCGTCACCGATCTCGACGCCCTTGATCGCCTGGATGCCCATCAGGGCACCGGCGAGACGGGCGTCCAGCTTGCGGTCCCAGTGCACGTGCGAACCGAGACCGACCGGCACCCCGTACGCCAGCACCTCGACCACGCCGCCGAGCGTGTCGCCGTCCTTGTGGGCCTGGTCGACCTCCGCGACCATCGCCTTCGAGGCGTCCGCGTCCAGGCAGCGCAGCGGGTCGGCGTCCAGCTTCTCGACGTCGGCCGGCGTGGGGTACACACCCTGCGGGGCCTTCACGGAGCACAGCTCGACCACGTGGGAGACGATCTCGATGCCGGCCGTCTCCTTCAGGTAGGAGCGGGCGACCGCGCCGAGGGCCACCCTGGCGGCCGTCTCGCGGGCGGATGCGCGCTCCAGGATCGGGCGGGCCTCGTCGAAGCCGTACTTCTGCATGCCGGCCAGGTCGGCGTGACCGGGCCGCGGCCGGGTCAGCGGGGCGTTGCGGGCCAGACCCGCGAGGATCTCCGGGTCGACCGGGTCGGCCGCCATGACCTGTTCCCACTTCGGCCACTCGGTGTTGCCCACCATGATCGCGACCGGGGAGCCCAGCGTCAGACCGTGCCGGACACCACCCAGGAAGGTGACCTCGTCCCGCTCGAACTTCATCCGCGCACCGCGGCCGTAGCCGAGCCGCCGCCGCGCCAGGTGGTCCGCCACCATCTCCGTGGTGATCGGCACGCCGGCGGGAAGCCCCTCCAGCGTCGCGACAAGTGCGGGACCGTGGGACTCCCCCGCGGTCAGCCAACGCAGCCTGCTCAACGGTGCTCCTCAGTGTTCGCGCCCGGTACTGCCCGGCGTACACGCGTCCTCGCGTACGGCGACGGCATGACCGGGTGCGCGACCCCGGCCCGCCACCTCCGATCCTCCCACGTCCGGGGCCGGAATCCGGTCGCCGGTCCACAAGGCGGACGTGGCGCGGCGATCAGCGGGCGGCGAGTGCCTTCTCGCCGGCGCGGCGCATGGCCTCCAGGGGTGCCGGGGACCGGCCGGTCATCTGCTGGACCTGCAGGACGGCCTGGTGGACCAGCAGGTCGAGGCCGCTGACCACGGCGCCACCGAACATGGACCAGCGGGCCGCCAGCTCGGTGGGCCAGGGGTCGTAGAGCACGTCGAAGAGGGTGGCGGGGCGCTCGGGCACGGCGGCGGCGAGGGCGTCGGTGGTGCCGGCGGGCGTGGTGGCGATCACCAGCGGGGCGCGCAGTGCCCGCTCTGCGTCCGCCCAGTCCGCCGTACGCACCTCCACGTCGAGCCGCTCGCCCCACTGGCGCATCTCGGCGGCGCGGGCCTCGCTGCGGACGTAGGCGACGACCTCGCCGGTGCAGATCCGGGCGAGGGCGGCGAGCGCGGAGGAGGCGGTGGCACCGGCGCCGAGGATCGCCGCGGAGTCGACCTCCTCGATGCCGTGCTCGCGCAGCGCGGCCACGATGCCCGGGATGTCGGTGTTGTCGCCGAGGCGGCGGCCGTCCTCGGTGAGGACGACGGTGTTGACCGCGTCGACGGAGGCGGCCGTCTCGCTGATCTCGTCCACCAGCGGGATGACCGCCCGCTTCAGCGGCATGGTCAGCGACAGTCCCGCCCACTCCGGCCCCAGCTTCTCGAAGAAGCCGGGCAGCCCGGCCTCGTCCACCTCGAAACGCTCGTACGACCACCCGGTGAGCCCGAGCTCGTCGTACGCGGCCCGGTGCAGCACCGGGGACAGGGAGTGGGCGATGGGCTTACCGAGCACGGCGGCCCGGCGGGCGTCAGTTGCCCGAGGTGGCATTGAACTTGTCCTTGAGGCGCTGGAATTCGGCGAGGGTCTTGGCGAATTCGGTGTTGTTCACTCCGTCGGTCGCCACGAAATACAACCACCCGTCGTGCGTCGGGTTCAGGGCCGCCATGATCGCGTCCGCGCCGGGATTGCCGATCGGGCCGGGCGGGAGCCCCTTGTGCCGGTAGGTGTTGTACGGGCTGGGGTTGCTGTTGATCTCCTTGAGGGAGATATGGATGTTACTGGTGCCCTTGAGGTAGTTGTACGTCGAGTCGAACTGCAGCAGCTGGTTCGTCTCGGTATTGGTGGGCTTGAGACGGTTGTAGACCACTTCCGCCATCTTGCGGAAGTCGTCGTTCGTCTTGCCCTCCGCCTGCACCAGGCTCGCGACCGTGACCAGCTCGAACGCGTTGTTCAGGCCCAGCGCCCGGGCCTTCGAGGTGAGACCGTAGGCGTCGTACTTGGACTTCGCCTCGGCGACCATCTGCTTCAGGATCGCGTCGGGCTTCATGCCCTTGGCGGCGGGATAGTTGCCCGGGAAGAGGAAGCCCTCCAGCGGGTCCTTGATCTCGCCGCTGTTCGCCGTGTTCTGCGCCCAGGCGGGCAGACCGAGGGCCTTGTACTCCTGCCTGGCGACCTTTTCGGTGGTGCCGGCGGAGAGTGCGAGCTTCTTGTCGATCGCCTGGTAGACGCCGGCATTCCGTTCGCCCGGAGTCACCATGACGACGTTCTGGCTCTTCGGGTCCATCATCATTTTCACGGCGCTGGCGGCGGACATCTCCTTCTTCAGGAGATACGCGCCGGCCTGGATGCTGTCACCGCCGGGGATCGTGTTCTGCGCGTGTACGAAGGCTTCGGCGCTCTTGACGACCCCGGCCTGTTTCAAGCGGTTGCCGATGTCCCAGCCGCCCGCGCCCTTGGGGATCTCGACGGTCACCGTCTCGTTGATCCCGTCGCCCGTGTAGTCGGGCGCCGGGGCGAAACGATTTTGGTAGAACTTGTAGCCGAAGTAGCCCGCCGTGCCGATGCCGCCGCCGAAGACCAGGACGACGACCATGCAGGCGCAGCCGTTGCGCCGTTTCTTGCCCTTCTTGGTGGGCTTCTTGCCGCCTCGCCGGTCACGGCGGCTCTCGAGCTCGTGCTCCTCGTCGTCATCGTCATCGCCGCCGCCCGTGAAGAAGGGGTGCTGCTCCTCCTCCTCGTCGGGAACGGCCTCGGTTTCGGGTTCCGGCTCGGGGCGCCTGTGGCCGGGCGGCACCGGCGGCGGGTAGGCGTCCTCGGTGCCGTAGAAGTCGGGCTGCTCCCCGCCGTAGGCCATGGGCTGCTGGCCGTACGGGTCACCGGGATCGGGGGCGTACGGCATCTGGCCATGGGAGTCGGCCGCGTTCCAGCCGCCCTGCTGCTGGTACTGCTGCTGGGTCTGACCGGCGTACTGCTGATGGGCCTGTTCGTCGTAGTACGGGTACTGCTCGTGGCCGTACCCGGAGTACTGCTGCTGGCTCCAGTCTCCGTACTGCGGCTGCTGCGGGTACTGCTGCTGTGGCTGGCCGCCGTAGGCAGGCTGCCGGCCGATGTGGGCCTGCTGCCCTTCCCATCCGCCGTCCCCGTACAACGGGTCCTGCGGATGCCACGGTTCGGGGCCTGGGCCCCGGCCATACTCAGTCATCGATCCCCTAGAGCCGCGAGGCCGACCGGTCACGCGGCCGGTGGGCCCGCTTCCGTTCCGCCTCTTGCTGTGCGCCTACTGTTCGAACACCGGCACATCGCGCGGAACGTTACCGTATCGCGATCAGATGACCACTTCGACGCCCTCGCCGGGTGCTTTACCTGACACTCGTTCGGATTCGAGGGCCTGCTGGAGGATGATGACGGCGGCCGCCTGGTCGATGACCGCGCGGCCCTTCTTCGATTTCACGCCGGAGGCGCGCAGGCCCTGAGTGGCCGTCACGGTCGTCATCCGCTCGTCCACCAGGCGTACCGACACCGGCTTGATGCCTTTGGCCAGCTCCTGGGCGAATGCGCGGACCTTGACGGCGGCCGGTCCCTCGCCGCCCTTGAGGGAGCGAGGGAGTCCGACGACGACCTCGATCGGCTCGTACTCCTCCACCAGTTGACGCAACCGGCGGTGGGCGGCGGGGATGTCCCGGCCGGGGACGGTCTCCACCGGTGTGGCGAGGATCCCATCGGGGTCGCACGACGCGACCCCGATCCGGGCGTCCCCGACGTCGATCGCAAGTCGACGTCCTCTGCGCATTTCCGACCGTTTCCTTACGTCGCCGTCTTCTTCGCCGTCGATCTCGCCGTCACTTGGCCGTGTCGGCGACGAGACGCTCGACGGCGTCGACGGCCTCGCCGACGGCGGCGGGGTTCTGGCCGCCGCCCTGGGCCACGTCCGGCTTGCCGCCACCGCCGCCGCCGAGGGTCTTGGCGGCGGTGCGGACCAGGTCACCGGCCTTGAGGCCGCGCTCGCGGGCGGCCTCGTTGGTGGCGATGACCGTCAGCGGCTTGCCGTTGCTGACGGTGAAGAGGGCCACGACCGCGGCACGTCCGCCCTGGATGCGGCCGCGCACGTCGAGGACCAGCCTGCGCAGGTCGTCGGGCGTGGTGCCGTCCGGGACCTGGCCGGTGACGACGGCCACGCCGCGCACGTCCTTGGCGGACTCGGCGAGACCGGCGGCGGCCTGGAGCACCTTCTCGGCGCGGAACTTCTCGATCTCCTTCTCGGCGTCCTTCAGCTTGCCGAGCATCGAGGAGACCTTCTCGGGCAGCTCCTCCGGGCGGCCCTTGAGCAGCTCGGTCAGCTGGTTGACGACCGTGTGCTCGCGGGCGAGGAAGGTGTAGGCGTCCACGCCGACCAGGGCCTCGATACGACGGACGCCGGAGCCGATGGAGGACTCGCCGAGCAGCTTCACCAGGCCCAGCTGGGCGGTGTTGTGCACGTGCGTGCCGCCGCACAGCTCCTTGGAGAAGTCGCCGATGGTCACCACACGGACCCGCTCGCCGTACTTCTCGCCGAACTCGGCGATGGCGCCCTGCTTCTTGGCCTCGTCGATGCCCATGATCTCGGCGTGCACGTCGAGGTCGCGGGCGAGCACCTCGTTGATCTTCTGCTCGACGTCGGTCATCACGGCCGTCGGCACGGCGGACGGGGAGCCGAAGTCGAAGCGGAAGCGGCCGGGCTGGTTCTCGGAACCGGCCTGGGCGGCCGTCGGGCCGAGGGCGTCGCGCAGGGCCTGGTGGGTCAGGTGGGTGGCCGAGTGGGCGCGGGCGATGGCCTTGCGGCGGCGGGCGTCGATCGAGGCGTGGGCCTTGGCGCCGACGGTCACCTCGCCGACCTGGACGACGCCCTTGTGGACGTACACACCCGGGACCGGCTTCTGGCAGTCGCGGATCTCGATGACGGCACCGGAGTCGGCCTTGATGCGGCCGGTGTCGCCGATCTGACCGCCGCCCTCGGCGTAGAACGGGGTGCGGTCGAGGACGATCTCGACCTCGTCGCCCTCGGTGGCGGCCGGGGAGGACACGCCGTCGACGAGGATGCCGACGATCGTGGACTCACCCTCGGTGTCCGCGTAACCGATGAAGTCGGTCTCGCCGGCGGTGTCGGCGATCTCGCGGTAGGCGCCCATGTCGGCGTGGCCGGTCTTCTTGGCCTGGGCGTCGGCCTTGGCGCGCTCCCGCTGCTCCTTCATCAGGCGGCGGAAGCCTTCCTCGTCCACGCTCAGGCCCTGTTCGGCGGCCATCTCGAGGGTGAGGTCGATCGGGAAGCCCCAGGTGTCGTGGAGCAGGAAGGCCTTGTCGCCGGCCAGGACCGTGCCACCGGCCTGCTTGGTCTCGGTGACGGCGGTGTCGAGGATGTTGGTGCCGGCCTTCAGCGTCTTGAGGAAGGCGTTCTCCTCCGCGATGGCGACCTTCTCGATGCGCTCGCGGTCGGTGACCAGCTCGGGGTACTGCTGACCCATCATCTGGATCACGGTGTCGAGGAGGTCCTTGACGACCGGACCGGTGGCGCCCAGCAGGCGCATGTTGCGGATGGCTCGGCGCATGATGCGGCGCAGGACGTAGCCGCGGCCCTCGTTGCCCGGGGTGACGCCGTCGCCGATGAGCATGGTGGCGGTGCGCATGTGGTCGGTGACGACGCGGAGGGAGACGTCCGAGTCGTGGGCGTCGCCGTAGCGGACGCCGGTCAGCTCGGTGGCCTTGTTGATCACGGCCATGGAGGTGTCGATCTCGTACATGTTCTGCACGCCCTGCAGAATCATGGCGAGCCGCTCCAGACCGAGGCCCGTGTCGATGTTCTTGCTCGGCAGGTCCCCGAGGATCTCGAAGTTGTCCTTGCCGATGCCCTCGCCGCGCTCGTACTGCATGAAGACGAGGTTCCAGATCTCCACGTACCGCTCGTCGTTGACGGCGGGGCCGCCCTCGACGCCGAACTCGGGGCCGCGGTCGTAGTTGATCTCGGAGCAGGGGCCGCACGGGCCGGGGACGCCCATGGACCAGAAGTTGTCCTTCATGCCCAGGCGCTGGATGCGCTCCTTGGGCACGCCGACGACCTCGTGCCAGATCTGCTCGGCCTCGTCGTCGTCCTTGTAGACCGTGATCCACAGGCGCTCGGGGTCGAGGCCGTAACCGCCCTTGTCCTGGGGGCTGGTGAGCAGCTCCCAGGCGTACTTGATGGCGCCTTCCTTGAAGTAGTCGCCGAAGGAGAAGTTGCCGCACATCTGGAAGAACGTGCCGTGACGCGTGGTCTTGCCGACCTCTTCGATGTCGGGCGTGCGCACGCACTTCTGCACGCTGGTGGCGCGCGGGAACGGGGGCTTGACCTCGCCCAGGAAGTAGGGCTTGAAGGGCACCATGCCGGCGGGGACGAGGAGCAGAGTCGGGTCGTCCGCGATGAGCGACGCCGAAGGGACGACGGTGTGCCCGCGCTCCTCGAAGAAGCTCAGCCAGCGGCGGCGAATCTCGGCCGACTCCATCAGTGGTCCTCATTCCGGTTGTACGAGTGCTTCGCTTGCGAAGAAAACGACGTTTCGATGTACGTCGGTGTGCTGCTGTCGTTGCTGCGGTTGGCCTCGATGGCGGCTTGCCGCCTCGGTGTGGGGAGTTCGGGGTTCTCGTGGATCCCGAGGGCCTCCTCCAGCTCCGCCTCCCGCTGGGCCATGTTGTCGCGGACGTCGAGCGCGAAGCCCACCGCGCGGTCCTTCAGGCGGTGACCGGTCTCCAGGGCCTTGTTCGCCGCCGTCGCGGCGAGGCTCTCCGGGGTCAGCTGCCTGAGCTTGCGGTTGACCTTGGTGGTCGCCCACACACCGGCGGCGACACCGGTGGTGAACCAGAACGTACGGCGGAACATCGCTCGGTCTCAGTCCTTACTTCCGCTTGCGTCGTGCGGCAGGGACCGTGCGGCCCACGATCACGGTACGCCGGGGCGTCTTCGCGGGCACGTCCTCCTTGCGGCCGCCCAGTGCCCGGCGGACGCCGTAGCCGAACGCCGCGACCTTGACCAGCGGGCCGCCGAAGGTGGAGGCGACCGTGCTGGACAGCGCGGAGGCGTTCGAGGTGACCTCCTGGACGTCGGAGGCGATCGCGTCGACGCGGTCGATCTGGGTCTGCGCGGAACGCACGGCGGTGGAGGCGTCGGCGAGCAGCGGGACGGCCTGGTCGGTCACGTCCGACACCAGCTTGGTGGTCGCCTTGAGCGTCTGGGCCAGCCTCGCGAGTGCCACCGCGAGGAAGGAGACCAGGATCGCCCAGAAGACGGCCACCAGGATCCCGGCCACCTCTCCACCGGACACAGTGCGCACCCGCTCCCTGAAACGTGCCTCACCATCGAAAAGTCGTGTCCGAGCCTATCGCGCCGCGGCCACGGCTCCGTACCGGATTACCGGGCGGCGCGGACGGAGTTGCGGGAAGCGATTGTACGCAGTGAACACGCTTCAGTACGCTCCGTGTCCCATGCGAGGTTCTCAGCGCCCAGATCCCTTCTCCGACGGTGATCCGCCCCTGGAGCTGACCACGTTCGTCGGGCGCTCGGCCGAACTCGCCGAGCTGACGGACGCGCTCGGCGGGGCCCGGCTGGTGACCGTGACCGGGGTCGGCGGTGTCGGCAAGTCCCGGCTGGCCGCGCGGGTCGCCGCCGGGTGGGAGTCCGGGACCGGGCGGGTGGAGCTGGCGCCGGTGCACGATCCGCAGTTCGTCGAGTACGCGGTGGCGGAGGCGCTGGGGCTGACCGATCACACCGCCCGGCCGCCCCGGCAGACCCTCCTGGAGCATCTCGCCGGCCGTCCGGCCCTGCTGGTGCTGGACGGCTTCGAGCATCTGGTGGACGCCTGTGCGGAGTTGACGGCGGAGCTGCTGCGGAAACTGCCGGAGCTGCGGGTACTGGCGGTGGGCCGGCGTCCGCTGGGGCTGGCGGGCGAGCGGCTGTTCCCGCTGGCGCCGCTCGGCGAGGACGAGGCGGTGGAGCTGTTCGCCGACCGGGCCCGGGAGCAGGGCCTGGAGGTGTCCGACGGGCCCGAGGTGCGCGAGCTGTGCCGGCGGCTGGAGGGGATCCCGCTGGCACTGGAGCTGGCGGCCGGGCGGCTGCGGGCGCTGTCCCCGGCGCAGCTGCTGCGGCGGCTGGACGACCGGTTCCGGCTGCTGGCGGCGAGCGGCTGGGAGGGTGCTCCGCGCCCGGTCCCCGGCGGCCCTCCGGCTCGCCACCAGACGCTGCGCACGGCGATCGGCTGGAGCCATGAGCTGTGCACGCCCGCCGAGCGGCTGTTGTGGGCGCGGCTTTCGGTGTTCGCGCAGACCTTCGACCTGGAGGCGGCCGAGTATGTGTGCAGTGGGGACGGGCTGCCCGCCGAGGACGTCCTGGACGTGCTGTCGGAGCTGTTGGCCCAGTCGGTCGTGACCCGCGAGGAGAGCCCGGCCGGCCTCCGCTACCGGACGCTGGACACGGTCCGGGACTACGGCGCCGAGTGGCTGGAGGGGACCGGGGACGCGGGCCGGCTGCGCAGACGGCACCGGGACTGGTACCTGGGCCTGGCGACCTGGTGCGAGCTGGACTGGTTCTCGCCCCGGCAGGGCGAGGTCGCCGCACGGGTCGAGGCGGAGCTGCCCAATCTGCGGGCGGCGCTGGAGTTCTGCCTGACGGAGCCGGAGGAGGCGCATCTCGGCCAGTACCTCGCGGGCTCGCTGTGGTTCTGCTGGGTCGGCTGCGGGCGGCTCGCGGAGGGCCGCCGCTGGCTGGCGCGCAGCGTGGAGCTGGAGTCGGAGTACGACCAGTCGCGGCTGAAGGCGCTGTGGGTGCTCGGCTATGTGGCGATCCTGCAGGGCGACACCGTGCCGGCGCTGACGGCGCTGCGGGAGTGCCGGGAGCAGGCCGAGCGGGTCGCGGATCCGACGGCGGCGGCGTACGCCGAGCACCGCACCGGTTGTCTGGCGCTGGTCACCGATGACATGGCCCGTGCAGAAACGCTGCTGCGGTCGGCGCTGGACCGCTATCAGGAGATCGGCGAGCTCAACAGCAATGTGCTGATGGGCCAGGTGGAGCTGGCGATGGCGCGGGCCTTCCAGGGGGACCTGCCGGACGCGGTACGGCTGTGCGAGGACGTACGCCAGGTGTGCGAGGACCACGGGGAGCGCTGGGCCCGCAGTTACGCGCTGTACGTGCTGGCGTACGCGGCCTGGCAGGAGGGCGCCCTGGACAGCGCGCGGGAGCTGCTGGAGGACTGTCTGCGCAACGCCCACGCCTTCCACGACCTGCTGGGTTCGGTGCTGGTGATGGAGCTGCTGGCGCTGGTGACGGCGGCCGGGGGCGAGCCGGCCGAGGCGGCGCTCCTGCAGGGGGCGGCGGCCCGGATGTGGCCCTCCGTGGGGCTGCCCCTGTTCGGCTCGGCGTACTACAACGCCCCGCACGAGCGCTGCGAGGCGCTCGCCCGGCACGCTCTGGGGGACGCCGGGTACGAGGAGCGGGTGCGGGAGGGGGGCCGGCTGGACCGGGAGGCGGCGGTGCACCGGGCGCTGGGGCGGCATGCGGTACGTCCGCTGGGCGCGCTGCCGACTCCGCGGGGACCGGTGTCCCGGGGCGGCGGAGGCGCGAACCGCGCTGAGGCGACCGAGCGCGCCGCCGACTCCGCGCGGGGTTCACGCGCGCCGTAGGGGCGTGGGCCGTATCGGCATACGGCTGCGCGGCGTGGCGCGACCTGCCCCCTGCGGCCCGCGATGTCCGGACGACCGGAAACGACGACCGGAAATCAAAGACCCGCCGCCTCGCCCGTCCGGCAGGGCCGGGCGGGGAGACGGCGGGCTGAGGTGCTGCGCCGGGGCTGGGGTCAGCGGGCGTAGTACTCGACGACGAGCTGCTCGTCGCAGATCACCGGGATCTCCTTGCGGTTCGGCTCGCGGTCCAGGCGGAACGCCAGGGCCTTGAGGTTCACCTGCAGGTAGCGCGGGGTCTCACCCTCGGGGGCGAAGCCACCCTCGCGGGCGATCGTGAAGAGCGTCTTGTCCTTGGAGCGGTCGCGGACCTGCACGACGTCGTCCGGGCGGACGCGGAAGGACGGCTTGTCGACCTTCTGGCCGTTGACCTGGATGTGGCCGTGGACGACCATCTGACGGGCCTGGTAGATGGTGCGGGCGATGCCCGAACGCAGGACCAGGGCGTCGAGACGGCGCTCGAGCTCGATGATCAGGGCCTCGCCGGTCTTGCCCTGGACCTTGGAGGCACGCTCGTACGCGCGGACGAGCTGACGCTCGGACACGTCGTACTGCGCGCGCAGGCGCTGCTTCTCGAGCAGACGGACCTTGTAGTCCGAGTTCTGCTTGCGGCCGCGGCCGTGCTCACCCGGCGGGTAGGGGCGGGCCTCGAAGTACTTGACGGCCTTCGGGGTCAGCGCGATACCGAGGGCACGCGACTTCTTGACCTTGGGGCGGGACTGGTTCGCCACTGTCTCAATCTCTTTCGTAGTTCTCGGCTCGTCAGGGTTAGGGAGGTCGCATCCGCAGCCGGGAAAACCCGCCGGGCCCTCACGGGACCTGCCGGGCAGCCGCTTCCCTGGTCTGGGCACATACGTGCAGCACGCGAGTGGCCCACCGACCGTCCCGGAGTTCCGGGTGGTGGTGGGCTGCCCGCGACACCTTCGACGGTGCGCGACGCTCCTGGAACCTCGCGTCCTCGCGGCCGTGGGGTTCCGGCTGGGTGTCCCGCTCTGACTGCACGGGACTCAGCACTTCGGGCAAGTCTACAGGGCGCTCACGACCGCCTGCGACCGAGGTGCTTGCGGGTCCACTCCACCGCGTCCGCGTACCGCGCCTCGGCGCCGTGCCGGCCCGGGGTGTAGTACTCGCGGTCCTTCAGGGCGTCCGGGGCGTACTGCTGCTGGGCGATGCCCTCGGGCAGGTCGTGCGGGTACACATAGCCCTGGGCGTGGCCGAGCTTGGCGGCGCCCTTGTAGTGCCCGTCGCGCAGGTGCGGCGGGACCGGGCCGGCCAGGCCCTTGCGTACGTCTTCCATGGCGGCGCCGATCGCCGTGGTCGCCGAGTTGGACTTGGGGGCGAGCGCGAGGGCGATGGTGGCGTGGCTGAGGGTGAGGGCGGCCTCGGGGAAGCCGATCATCGCGACGGCCTGGGCGGCGGCGACGGCGAGGGGCAGGGCGCCCGGGTCGGCCAGGCCGATGTCCTCGCTGGCGGAGATCATCAGGCGGCGGGCGATGAACCGGGGGTCCTCGCCGGCCTCGATCATGCGGGCCAGGTAGTGCAGGGCGGCGTCGACGTCGGAGCCGCGGATGGACTTGATGAGGGCGCTGGCGACGTCGTAGTGCTGGTCGCCGTCGCGGTCGTACTTCACCGCCGCCCGGTCGACCGTCTGCTCCAGCGTCTCCAGGCCGATCTCGCTCTCGCCCTTGTCGAGGGCGGCTCCGGCGGCGGCCTCCAGGGCGGTCAGGGCCCGGCGGGCGTCGCCGCCGGCGATGCGCAGCAGGTGCTCCTCGGTGTCCTCGGGGAGGCCGACGGCGCCCTTCAGGCCGCGCTCGTCGGTCAGGGCGCGCTCCAGCAGGCCGCGGATGTCGTCGTCGGTGAGCGGTTCGAGGGTGAGCAGGAGCGAACGGGACAGCAGGGGCGAGATCACCGAGAAGTACGGGTTCTCGGTGGTGGCCGCGATCAGGGTCACCCAGCGGTTCTCGACCGCCGGGAGCAGGGAGTCCTGCTGGGCCTTGCTGAAGCGGTGGATCTCGTCCAGGAAGAGGACGGTCTCCTTGCCGAAGCCGCCGGTGGCGCGGCGGGCGCCGTCGATGACCGCGCGCACCTCCTTGACGCCCGCGGTGATCGCGGACAGCTCCACGAACCGCTTGTTCGTCGCCTTGGAGACGACGTACGCCAGGGTGGTCTTGCCGGTGCCGGGCGGGCCCCAGAGGATCACCGAGGACGGTCCGGCCGGGCCGCCGGAGCCCTCGCCGACCAGCCGGCGCAGCGGGGAGCCGGGCCCCAGCAGATGCTGCTGGCCCACGACCTCGTCGAGGCTGCGCGGGCGCATCCGAACCGCCAGGGGGCTGGCTGCCGGGTCCTTCTCCTGGCGTTCTTCTGCTGCGGCGGTGAACAGGTCGGGTTCCACGTCCAGAACCCTAAATCACCGCACTGACAATGCGGCCGGGCCGGGGCTCAGGCCCAGAGCTGGCTGCCCCAGCGGGTCAGGATCAGCATGGCGATGATGCCGCAGTGCGTGACCGGCACCACCCAGGTGAATTCGCCGAGGAAGGACTTCAGCCAGCGCGGGGCCGGCAGGAAGTCGTTGCGGACGTTGAACGAGGTCACGTACCAGAACATGGTGATCGTGGCGACCCAGGCCAGCGAGCACCACAGGCACAGCGCGTTGATCCGGTACAGGGACTCGAACTGCAGCCAGGTGACGAAGCAGACGCCGAAGAGCGTGCCGAAGTTGAAGGTCAGCCAGTACCAGCGCGGGAAGCGGGCGCGGGTCAGCAGGCTCATGCCGACGCAGATGACGATGCCGTAGCAGACCAGGCCGAGCATGGGGTTCGGGAAGCCGAAGACCGCCGCCTGCTTGCTCTCCATGACGCTGCCGCAGGAGACGACCGGGTTCACGCTGCAGCCGGGCGTGAAGGTCTTGCCCGCGACCTTGGCCTCGAGGATCTTGAACTTGTCGAGCGTGATGACCCAGGCGGCCAGCAGGCCGGCTGCGCCCGTGATCACCAGCAGCAGGGCGAAGGCACGGCTGCCGCCCTCCGTGCGCGGGGCGTCGGCGGCACGCTCGGGACCCGACTCCGTGGAGACGTCGTTGACTGTCGTCTTGCTCATCACGCCGATTCCGTCACTTGAGAGTTGGACCATCTTCGGGCACGGCTCATTGTGCCGCACGCGCGCGTGGGTCCACCGTTCGGAGGACATAAGGAGGTACGCACCGTGGTCACGGATCGTTCGGTTTCGGCCGACGATCGAGGGCATGACAGCACACGCGAACGAACTCGCGATGGACGTCCGGGGGCTGCGCAAGCGGTACGGGGGCGTGACCGCGGTGGACGGGCTCGATCTCGGCATCCGGCACGGTGAGGTGTTCGGCCTGCTCGGGCCCAACGGCACCGGCAAGAGCACCACGGTGGAGATCCTTCAGGGCGACCGGGACCGGGACGGGGCGAGGTGCCGGTCCTCGGCGCGGACCCGGCGACGGGCACGTGCGCGTGGAGATCGCGTGTCGGAATCGTCCGGCAGGACGAATCGGCGCCCGCGGAGTTGACGGTGGGCGAGACGGTCCGGCACTTCGCCCGCTACTGCCCGCGTGGCGCCGCCTCGACGTGGCACCCGGGGCGATCGGCGACCCCGAAGTGCTGCTCCTGGACGAGTTCGACACGGGTCGAGGTACACCTCGGCCACGCCGACGCCGCGCGGCGCGCCATGCTGAGCGCCGAGCCGGGCCTGGAGGTGGTCGGCGACGCGGCCGGCGGACCGCAGGCGGAGGCGCCGGCGGCCGAACTGCACCCGGACATCGTGCTGATGGGCCTGCGCATGCCGGGCGGCTCGGGCGTGGACTCGATCGTGCGGATGACCGCGCCGGGCTGCCCCGCCGTGATCGTCCTGACGACGTACGACACGGACCGGGACATCCTGCGCGCGGTGGAGGCCGGCGCCGCGGGCCATCTGCTCACGTTCCCGCTCCGGCGGGAACCGGCGGACGCGGTACGGGCGGCCGCACGCGGCGGGACCGTACTGGCCCCCTCGGTGGCGGCCCGCCTGATCGACCGGCTCCGCGCCGAACCGGAACGCCCCCGCCTGCCGGAGCGGGAGACCTCGGTACTCCGACTGGATAGAGGGCGCCGGGAAGGCCCGGCGCCCTCATGATCGCCGCTCGACTCAGCCGAGCCGGGACTCCAGTTCCGCCACGATCTCGTTCACGCCGATCGCCGTCTGCTCGCCGGACTCCATGTCCTTCAGCTGGACGACGCCCTCGGCGAGGTCACGCTCGCCGGCCACGACCGCGTAGCGGGCGCCGCTGCGGTTGGCGTTCTTCATGGCGCCCTTCAGGCCCTTGCCGCCGTAGGAGAAGTCCGCCGAGATGCCGACCTTGCGCAGTTCGGTGATCTTCGCGAAGAGGATCCGGCGGGCCTCCTCGCCGAGCGGGACGGCGTAGACCGAGGTCGTGGACGGGAGGTCCAGCTCGACGCCCTCCGCCTCCAGGGCGAGGACCGTGCGGTCGACGCCGAGGGCCCAGCCGACCGACGGCAGCGCGGGGCCGCCGATCATCTCGGACAGTCCGTCGTAGCGGCCGCCGCCGCCCACCGCCGACTGCGAGCCCAGGCCGTCGTGCACGAACTCGAAGGTGGTGCGGGTGTAGTAGTCCAGGCCGCGCACCAGCTTCGGGTCGTCCTCGAAGGACACGCCCGCCTCGGTGATCAGCTCGCGGACCTCCTCGTGGTACGCCTTGCAGCCGTCGCACAGGTAGTCGCGCAGCAGCGGGACGCCGGTCAGCTGCTTCTGCACCGACTCGCGCTTGTCGTCGAGGACCCGCAGCGGGTTGATGTCGACGCGCCGGCGGGTGTCCTCGTCCAGGTCGAGGCCGCGCATGAACTCCTGCAGCGCGGCCCGGTACACCGGACGGCACTCCTTGTCGCCGAGGCTGTTCAGCAGGATCCGGAAGTTGCGCAGACCCAGCGAGCGGTACGCCTGGTCGGCCAGGATGATCAGCTCGGCGTCCAGCGCCGGGTCCTCCGCGCCGATCGCCTCGGCGCCGACCTGGGAGAAGTGACGGTAACGGCCCTTCTGCGGGCGCTCGTAGCGGTACTGCGAGCCCGAGTACCAGACCTTCACCGGGAGGTTGCCCGTCTTGTGCAGGTTGGCCTCCAGGACCGCGCGCAGCACCGGGGCGGTCGTCTCCGGGCGCAGGGCCAGCCTGTCGCCGCCCTTCGTCTCGAAGACGTACATCTCCTTCGTCACGATGTCGGTGGACTCACCGACGCCGCGCGCGAACAGCTCCACATTCTCGAAACCGGGCGTCTCGATGTAGCCGTAGCCGGAGTTCCTGAGGGGCGCGGCGATCGCCTCGCGGACGGCCAGGTACTTCGCGCTGTCCGGGGGCAGCAGGTCGTACGTGCCCTTGGGGGCCTTGAAAGTGCTCACTGAATTCTCGTCACATTCCTCGTCGGGGAGCGTCGAGGTCCGCTCCCAGGCCGGCCGTCACCTGCCGCAGATAGGGGTTGGTGGCGCGTTCCTGGCCGATGGTCGTCTGGGGGCCGTGGCCGGACAGCACCACGGTGGAGTCGTCGAGCGGCAGGCACACGCGGGCCAGCGACTCGAGCATGTCCTCCATGGATCCGCCCGGCAGGTCGGTGCGTCCGATGGAGCCGGCGAACAGCAGATCCCCGGAGAAGAACACCGACGGGATGTCGGCGGTCTCGGGCATCCGGAAGGTCACCGACCCCTTGGTATGGCCCGGCGCGTGCGCGACGGAGAACTCCAGGCCGGCCAGTTCGAGGGTGCTGCCGTTGGTCAGCTCGCGGACGTCGTCCGGCTCCCCCACGGTCAGCTCGCCCAGCAGGGGCATTCCGATGGACCGGCCGAGCGCCTTCTCGGGGTCGCTCATCATGTACCGGTCCTCGGGGTGGATCCAGGCCGGCACGTCGTGCGCGCCGCAGACCGGGACGACCGAGGCCACGTGATCGATGTGCCCGTGGGTGAGGACGACGGCGACGGGCTTGAGCCGATGCTTCTTCAGTGCTTCCTCGACGCCTTCGGCGGCCTGGTGGCCGGGGTCGATGATCACGCACTCCTCACCGGCGGCGGGGGCGACGAGATAACAGTTCGTCCCCCAGGCCCCGGCGGGGAACCCGGCAATGAGCACGATCGTCCTTCGTTGTGTCGATACGGGTGGCCACAAGCTGTGGTCCAGAGCCTACCGGCGCTGCCGTTTCCTCAGCGAACCCATATACGGTACGGGGCTACACGCAGTGGTCGGCTCACGAGCACGCACGCGTAACCGGTCGGCAGCACGACACGCATCGACACGCATCGACACGCATGAGGAGATAACCCGGTGGTCAGCCAGGAGCAGCGGCGGCGTCAGCTCGCCCGGGAGAAGTTCTTGCGGCAGCAGCAGCGGCGTACCCAGGCGCGCCGCAAGGCCGCCGTGCGCAACTCCGTGATCGCATCCGTACTGGGCGTGGTCGTGATCGGGAGTGTCGCGCTGTACACGACCGGGGTGCTGAAGAACGACGACAAGAAGACCAACACCGCCGCGGACGTCACGCCCAGCGCGACCCCGACCAGCAAGGCCCCGGACCCGTGCGCGAAGCCGGCGGCCGGCTCGGCGAAGAAGCTGAGCTGGAAGAAGGAGCCGGCGATGACGATCGACGCGTCGGCGACGTACTCGATGAAGCTCGCCACGACGTGCGGTGACATCGACATCGCGCTGAAGACGGCGGCGGCACCGCACACGGTGAACTCGTTCGATTTCCTGGCGGGCCAGGGCTACTTCGACCACACCAAGTGCCACCGTCTGACCACGACCGGTATCTATGTGCTCCAGTGCGGCGACCCGCAGGGCACCGGCATGGGCGGGCCGGGCTACACGCTCCCGGACGAGAACCTGAAGGACAAGAGCCTGAAGGGCAACACGTACCCGGCGGGCACGGTGGCGATGGCCAACACCGGTCAGAAGCACACCGGCGGCAGCCAGTTCTTCCTGGTCTACAAGGACAGCCCGCTGCCGCCCAGCTACACGCCGTTCGGCACGGTGTCGGACGCGGGCATGAAGGTGCTGAAGAAGATCGCCGCCGCGGGTGCCCAGGCGCCCGATCCGACTTCGGGCAACACCGCTCCCAACGCGACCGTGGTGATCAACAAGGCGACGGTGACGAAGTCCTGACGACGGCCTGAAGCCCGAGACGGCCAACTGCGGAATTTCGGTCGCGCTGGATGCGGACAGGTAACCCGCTGGTCGCCTATGTTGGCCGTGACGAAACTGTGGACGATGCCGGGGGCGCCGAGGCTCCCCGCGGGCATCATGTGGAGGAGGCGCTGTGAGCAGCGACCCGTGGGGCCGCGTCGACGAGACGGGGACCGTGTACGTGCGTACGGCCGACGGCGAGCAGGTCGTCGGATCCTGGGCGGCCGGCTCCCCTGAGGAGGCGCTTGCCTACTTCGAACGCAAGTACGAGGGCCTGGTTGTCGAGATCGGCCTCCTCGAGAAGCGAGTGCAGACCACCGACCTGTCGGCGAAGGACGCCATGGCCGCGATCGACCACCTGCGGGAGCAGGTGGACGCGCACCACGCGGTCGGGGACCTGGACGCCCTCCGCAAGCGGCTGGACAAGCTGGTGGAGACCGTCGAGGCGCGCCGCGAGGAGCGCAAGCAGCAGCGGGCCAAGCAGTCCGACGAGGCCCGCAAGGCCAAGGAGGACCTGGTCACCGAGGCGGAACAGCTGGCGCAGTCCGACCAGTGGCGGGCGGCCGGTGAGCGGCTGCGGGCGCTGGTGGACACCTGGAAGGGGCTGCCGCGCCTGGACCGCAAGTCGGACGACGAGCTGTGGCACCGCTTCTCGCACGCCCGGTCGGCGTTCTCCAAGCGGCGCAAGGCGCACTTCGCGCAGCTGGACGCGCAGCGCGAGGAGGCCCGCCGGACCAAGGAGCGGCTGGTCGCGGAGGCCGAGGCGCTGTCCGGTTCGACGGACTGGGGTCCGACGGCGGCCCGCTACCGCGAGCTGATGGCGCAGTGGAAGGCCGCGGGCCGCGCCCAGCGCGAGCACGAGGACGACCTCTGGAACCGCTTCCGGGGCGCCCAGGACGTGTTCTTCGCCGCTCGCAGCTCGGTGTTCGCCGAGCGGGACGCGGAGCAGACCGAGAACCTGAAGCTGAAGGAGGAGCTGGCCGGGGAGGCCGAGAAGCTCCTGCCGATCGGCGACCTGAAGTCCGCGCGGGCCGCCTTCCGCTCGATCAACGAGCGCTGGGAGGCCATCGGCCACGTCCCGCGGGACGCGCGTCCCAAGGTCGAGGGCCGGATGCACGCGGTCGAGCGGGCGATCCAGGAGGCCGAGGAGGCCGAGTGGCGCCGGACGAACCCGGA
Source organism: Streptomyces sp. NPDC001093 (assembly GCF_040298985.1). NCBI lineage: Bacteria > Bacillati > Actinomycetota > Actinomycetes > Kitasatosporales > Streptomycetaceae > Streptomyces > Streptomyces sp. NPDC001093. The sequence goes on from NZ_JBEPBF010000091.1 coordinate 23,925, forward strand.
GGCACGCGCGCGTGCCGAGGGTCTGACCGGTCAGCTGCAGGCCGCCGTGGACAAGCTGAAGGCGCAGATCGACCAGGCCCGCACCCAGGGCAACGCCTCCAAGGCCGACAAGCTCGAGCGCGAGCTGGAGGGCCGCCAGGCGCTCCTGGACCAGGCGCTGAAGGGCCTGCAGGAGTTCGGCGGCTAAGTCCCCCGCTGGTTGTGTGAAAGGGCCCCGTACGCGCGTACGGGGCCCTTTCTTGTGCGGCGTACGGCCTTACGAGCGGCTCCGCCCGGAGGTGACGCGGTAGACGTCGTACACGCCCTCCACGCCGCGTACGGCCTTCAGGACGTGGCCGAGGTGCTTCGGGTCGCCCATCTCGAAGGTGAACCGGGAGGTGGCCACGCGGTCTCGGGAGGTCTGGACGGCCGCCGAGAGGATGTTGACGTGCTGGTCGGACAGGACGCGGGTGACGTCGGACAGCAGGCGGGAGCGGTCCAGCGCCTCGACCTGGATGGCTACCAGGAAGACCGAGGACTGGGTCGGTGCCCACTCGACGTCGAGGATCCGCTCGGGCTCACGGGACAGCGACTCCACGTTCAGGCAGTCGCTGCGGTGAACCGATACGCCGCTGCCGCGCGTGACGAACCCGATGATCGGGTCGCCCGGTACGGGCGTGCAGCAGCGGGCCAGCTTGACCCACACGTCGTCGACGCCCTTGACCACCACACCCGGGTCGGCGCTGGAACGGCGCTTGCGGCCGCGGCTGCGGGACGGCGGGACCGCCTCGTCGATCTCCTCGGTGGCGGCTTCCTCGCCGCCGAGGGCCTGGACGAGCTTCTGCACGATGTTCTGCGCGGAGACATGCCCCTCGCCGATCGCCGCGTACAGCGCGGAGATGTCCGAGTAGCGCATCTCGTGGGCGAGCGTGACGAGGGAGTCACCGGTGAGGATGCGCTGGATCGGCAGGTTCTGCTTGCGCATCGCCCGTACGATCGCGTCCTTGCCCTGCTCGATCGCCTCGTCCCGGCGCTCCTTGGAGAACCAGGCCCGGATCTTGTTGCGGGCGCGCGGGGACTTGACGAAGCCGAGCCAGTCGCGGGACGGTCCGGCGCCGGGTGCCTTGGAGGTGAAGACCTCCACCAAGTCGCCGTTGTCCAGGGTGGATTCGAGCGGCACGAGCCTGCCGTTGACCCTGGCTCCTATGGTGCGGTGGCCGACCTCGGTGTGGACGGCATACGCGAAGTCGACGGGGGTGGCGCCGGCGGGCAGGGCGATGACATCGCCCTTGGGGGTGAAGACGAAGACCTCGTTGCGGGAGAGGTCGAAGCGCAGGGACTCCAGGAACTCGCCCGGGTCCTCGGTCTCCTTCTGCCAGTCCAGCAGCTGCCGCAGCCACGCCATGTCGTTGATGGCGTCCTTGTCCTTGCCGGAGGCCTTGGGCACGTCCGTACGCACCTTGGAGGCGCCGGCGACGGCCTCCTGCTTGTACTTCCAGTGCGCGGCGATGCCGTACTCGGCGCGGCGGTGCATGTCGAAGGTGCGGATCTGCAGCTCGACCGGCTTGCCGTTGGGGCCGATGACCGTCGTGTGCAGCGACTGGTACATGTTGAACTTGGGCATCGCGATGTAGTCCTTGAACCGGCCGGGGACCGGGTTCCATCGCGCGTGCACGGTGCCGAGGGCGGCGTAACAGTCGCGGACCGTGTCGACAAGGACACGAATCCCCACCAGGTCGTAGATCTCGGCGAAGTCGCGACCCCGCACGATCATCTTCTGGTAGACGCTGTAGTAGTGCTTCGGGCGGCCGGTGACGGTCGCCTTGATGCGGGCGGCGCGCAGATCGGCCTGGACCTCGTCGGTCACTATGGCCAGGTACTCGTCACGCTTCGGCGCCCTTTCGGCCACCAGCCGTACGATCTCGTCGTACATCTTGGGGTAGAGGATCGCGAACGCGAGGTCCTCCAGCTCCCACTTGATGGTGTTCATGCCGAGGCGATGGGCGAGCGGCGCGTAGATCTCGAGCGTCTCGCGCGCCTTCTTCTCCTGCTTCTCGCGCTTGAGGTAGCGCATGGTGCGCATGTTGTGCAGGCGGTCGGCGAGCTTGATGACCAGGACGCGCGGGTCCTTGGCCATCGCCACGACCATCTTGCGCACGGTCTCGGCCTGCGCGGCCTCGCCGAACTTGACCTTGTCCAGCTTGGTGACGCCGTCGACGAGCAGGGCGACCGTGTCGCCGAAGTCGCGGCGCAGCTGGTCGAGGCCGTACTCGGTGTCCTCGACGGTGTCGTGCAGCAGCCCCGCCATGAGCGTGGCCGGGTCCATGCCCAGCTCGGCGAGGATGGTGGTCACGGCGAGCGGGTGCGTGATGTACGGGTCGCCGCTCTTGCGCTTCTGGCCGCGGTGCCAGCGCTCGGCGACCTGATAGGCGCGCTCGATCTGCCGCAGAGTCGAGTTCTCGATCTTCGGATCGTTGCTGCGCACTATCCGCAGCAGCGGTTCGAGAACCGGGTTGTAGGGGTTCGCGCGCTGCACACCGAGGCGGGCCAGGCGGGCGCGGACGCGGTTGGAGGAGCCGGTGCGGCCGGGCTGGACGACGGGCGGGCGCACCACGGGCGGCTGGGCCGGGCGCTCGGGCGGGGCGGGCTTGGGACGTGAGGCCTCGGCAGCCTTCTCGACGGGCGCGGACTGGGCGTGCTCGATCGGCCCGCGGGTGTCGTTCTTCGCGTTGGACACGTGCGGCGCGGGCTTCGCCGTGGCGGCCGAGGCGGACTCGGGCTTTGCGGCGGTCAGGTGCTGGGCCTCGTCTGGCAAGAGGACTCCTCGTGCGCGATCCGGGTCCCCCGGTCAGGCTCCGGAGACCCCATGGTAGCGATCCTGCGGCTGGTCATCGCCTTCAGCCGGAAGTGAGGACCGTCCACCTCTGCAACGCAGGGGGTCGGCGCTGGATTCCGGAAGGTGGATTCCGGGTGTTCGCGGGGCGTGCGGGGGGTGTCCCGGCGATGGCCTCGTGCGGGTGGTGGAGCGCCATCGCCAGCGGCGGCTGCGGGAGACGGATGGCGCGAAAGCCCGACGACGGCCCACCGGGAACACGGGCCTGGCAGCGCCCGAACCGCGCAGCTCGCCACCACCGGACACCGGAACCCCGAGGCCGAGCGTCATCGCCGTCGACGGCTGCCGGGCGCACGGGCCTGGCAGCGGCCGAACCGTCCAGCTCGCCACCACCGGACACCGGAACCCCGGCGCCGAACGCCATCGCCGAGGACGGGCCACCGGGGGGCAGGGGCCTGCTGGCGGCCGGACCTGTGGCGTCTTCGTCGTCGGTGGCTGTCGGGGGGCTGGTGGCGGCAGGTTTTCGGCCCGCCGGGGGTGTCTGGGACGGGGTGGCCCGCGATGGCTGTCCTGACGGGGGTTGTCCGGGGCCGGATTCGGGCCGGGTTCGGGCCACTGGTCGGCCATGTGCCCGTGGCCATGTGTCCGCGGCCACGGGTGGCGAGTGCGACCCCGTGGGGACCACCCGCACCCGGCGACGAGAGCCGCGCGGGTGGGGCGGGCAGAAGCACAAAGCGGCCTGCGGCGAAGCCGAGGCCGCTTTGTGCAGCAGTCCGCTCAGGGCGCTCAGACCTGAAGCAGTGCCTCCAGCGGGGACCCGCCCAGCGCCGGCTCCAGCCTGACCCGGCCGCCCAGGAAGCCCAGTTCCATCAGCACCGCCAGCCCGGAGACCTCGGCACCGGCCCGCTGGATCAGCTGGATCGCGGCCTCGGCCGTACCACCCGTGGCGAGGACGTCGTCCACGATCAGCACCCGGTCACCGGAGGTCAGGTCCTCCGCGTGCACCTCGATCTCGGCCGAGCCGTACTCCAGGTCGTACGCCTGGCGCAGCGTCGCTCCGGGGAGCTTGCCCGCCTTGCGGACCGGGATGAAGCCGAGGCCCGCGCGGACGGCGACCGGGGCGCCCAGGATGAAGCCCCGGGCCTCCAGGCCGACGATCTTCGTGGCGCCGGTGTTCGCGGCGATCTCGGCCAGCGCGTCGGTGAGCGCCGTGAACGCGGCCGGGTCCGCCAGGAGCGGGGTGATGTCCTTGAACATCACGCCCGGCTCCGGGTAGTCGGCGACGTCCCGGATGCGGCTGAGCAGCAGTTCCCTGATCTCGGTCATCGGCGCTTCCCGGACGGTCGGCCACGGCCCCGGCCACGGGACGCGGGCTGGTTACGGGGGCCCACGACGGCGGGCGCCGCATCGGCGTCGTCGGTGTCGGCGCGGTCCGCGCCGAGGTCCTCCTCGACGGCGGCCTGGGCACGCTTGGCCAGGACCCGCTTGGTGAGGGCCTTCATCGCCGGCTCGCGCTCCTTGAGGTCGGCGACGAGCGGCGTGGCGATGAAGATCGAGGAGTACGCACCGGCCGCGAGACCGACGAACAGCGACAGCGAGATGTCGTTCAGCGTGCCGGCGCCGAGGAAGCCGCCACCGATGAACAGCAGACCGGCGACCGGCAGCAGGGCGACGACCGTGGTGTTGATGGAGCGGACCAGGGTGCCGTTGATCGACCGGTTGGCGATGTCGCTGTAGGTCCAGCGGGTCTGCTTGGTGATGTCCTTCGTCTGCTCCTTGAGGCTGTCGAAGACGACGACCGTGTCGTAGAGCGAGTAACCGAGGATCGTCAGCAGACCGATGACCGTACCGGGCGTGACCTCGAAGCCGACGAGGGCGTAGATACCGGTGGTGATGGTGATGTCGTGGATCAGCGCGACCAGCGCGGCGACGGCCATGCGCCACTCGAAGGCGATCGCCAGGTAGATCACGACGAGAACCATGAAGATGCCGAGGCCTTCCCAGGCCTTGTTGGCGATCTGCTGGCCCCAGCTCGGGCCGACCAGGTCGGCGGCGAGATTCTCCGGGTTGAGGTTCAGGTCCTTGGCCAGGGTCTGCTTGATCTGGTCGGACTTGCCGGTGTCGATGCCGGCGATCTGGATGCGCAGGCTGCCGTTGCCCAGCTTCTGCACGATCGCGTCATGGCCGGAGGCGTCCTTGGCGTAGGTCTCCGCCTGGGTCACCGAGGTGCTCATCTTGGTCGGCGTGGTGAAGACCGCGCCGCCCTTGAACTCGATGCCCATGTTCAGGCCGCGCACCGCCAGGCCGACGATGGCCGTGATGGTGATCAGGATGGAGATGCCGTACCAGATCTTGCGCTTTCCGACGAAGTCGTACGAGATCTCGCCGCGGTGCAGTCGAGCGCCGAGGTTGCCGAGTTTCGACATGGCTCAGGCCTCCTTCGGGTCGACGGAGCCGGCGGCGGGGCCGGCGGGACGGCGGGTACGGCGCAGCGGCGGCTTGGCACCGAGGCCCTTCGGGTCGAGGCCGGACCACTTGTGGCCGCTCGCGAAGAACTTGCGGCGGGCGAGCAGTGTCATCAGCGGCTTGGTGAAGAAGAAGACGACGACGACGTCGAGCACGGTGGTCAGGCCGAGCGTGAACGCGAAGCCCTGGACCTTGCCGACGGTCACGATGAACAGGACGGCGGCGGCGAGGAACGACACGAAGTCCGAGACCAGGATGGTGCGCCGGGCGCGCGGCCAGGCCCGCTCGACGGCGGGGCGCAGCGAGCGGCCCTCGCGGATCTCGTCCCGGATGCGCTCGAAGTACACGATGAACGAGTCCGCGGTGATACCGATGGCGACGATGGCACCGCAGACGGCCGGCAGGTTCAGCGCGAAGTGGATGGCCGGGCCGAGCAGCGACATGATCACGTAGGTGAGGATCGCCGAGACCAGCAGCGAGGCCATCGCGACGACCGAGAGGCCGCGGTAGTAGACCACCAGGTAGATCACGACCAGGGCGAGGCCGATCGCGCCGGCCAGCAGACCGGCGTGCAGCTGGTCACCGCCGAGCGCGGCGGTGACGGTGGTGACGGACTGCTCCTGGAAGGAGAGCGGCAGAGCGCCGTACGACAGCATGTTGGCGAGGCTCTGGGCGTCCTGCTGGGTGAAGCTGCCGGAGATCTCCGCCTGGCCGCCGGTGATGGCCTGCTGCACGAACGGGCTGGAGACGACCTCGCCGTCGAGGACGATGCCGAACTCGTTCTGCGGGGTCTGGTTCTTCGCCAGCTCGCCGGTGATGTCGGCGAACTTCTTGGCACCGCTGGAGCTGAAGGTCATCTGGACCTGCCAGCCGGAGGCGCCCTGGGTGTCGAAGACGGCCTGCGCCTTCTTCACCTCGGTGCCATCGACGGCGGCCGGGCCGAGCACGTACTTGTACCAGACCTTCCGGATCTGGCCGCAGGCGATCGTGGGCTCGCCGGGCTTGCTGGCGCCTCCGACCTTGGCCCGCTCGGCGGGCTTGGAGCAGTCCAGGGCGGCGTACTGGGCCTGGAGCTTGGCGGCGGCGGTGCCGGCGCCGGAGGAGGCCGAGGGGGTGGCCGAAGGGGTGGCCGACGGCTTGGAGCTGCCGGAGGCGGAGGCGCTCGGCGAAGGAGTGGAGCCGGCCTTCAGCGCGTCGCTGACGGCGCGGCCCTGGGAGGTCGCCGAGGCCTTGGGGGACGCGGTGGAGGACGAGGACGCCTTCTGCTTGGAGGAGGCGCCGGAGGGGCTCGCGCTCGGCTTCGGCGAGGAGCTGCCGCTGGGGGACGCGCTGGGCGACGGGCTCTGCGTGGCGCCGCCGCTGGGCTCGCTGGCCAGGACCGGGCGGAAGTACAGCTTGGCCGTGGTGCCGACCTGCTGCTGGGCTTCCTTGGAATTGGTGCCCTTGGGGATGTTGACGATGATGTTGTCGGACCCCTGGGTCTGCACCTCCGCCTCGGAGACGCCGAGGCCGTTGACGCGGCGGTTCATGATGTCGACCGCGGTGTCCATGTTGGCCTTGTTGATCGCGGACCCCTGGTCGGCCTTCGCCTTGAGCGTGATGCTCGTACCACCGGCGAGGTCGATGCCGAGACGCGGAGTTCTGTTCCCGGAGAGGAACATGCCTCCGGTCAGCGCCACGATGGCGATCAGGATGAGGGCCAGCGAGCGCCCCGGCTTGCTCTGGGCACTCGCGCTCCGGCCCCTCTTAGGTGCTGCCACCTTCTCGTACTCCCTCTCGGGCCGGCCCGCGCGGTCGGCGCGGTCGGCCATGACATGGTGTCGGGCTGTTCCGTTCGGGAAACAGACGCGCCCGGTGGTGCGGGGCGGGATCATGCCGCGCAGCGCACCACCGGGGCGTGACTACTTCGCGTCGGAGTCGCCGTCGGTCTTCTTCGGCTCGTCCTCCGCCTTGGCCTCGGCGGCCTCGGCCGTGTCGGTGCCGTCCTCGTCGGCGTCCTTCTTACCGAGGTCGACGGCCTTGTCGTCGGAGGCGGCGGCAGCGGGCGAGTCGGACTCGTCGGTCTCGGTGAGGGAGGAGGCGTCGTCCGGGACGATGTCGGCGTCGGACTTCAGGTCGTGCTCGACGCCGTGGACGATGCGGTTGTACTCGTCGTCGCTGAGGACGGCGCCGATCGCGTTCTTGGCGAAGAGGAGCTCGACGCCCGGGCCGGCGTCGAGGAGGACCGTGTCCTCGTTGACCTCCTTGACCGTCGCGTACATTCCCCCGATCGTGCGGACACCGGAGCCTGGCTGCATCTCGTTCCGCATGGTGGCGGCCTGCTGCTGCTTCTTCTTGGCCGAGCGTGTCATCAGGAACATGGCCGCGATGAGCACGATGAAGGGGAGAAGGGTAAAGGCATTCACGGGACGGGGTTTCCTTCGCGCGACCGCGACGGAGAGCGGCCTATGGGATGGGGGTGTGGTAGGCGCCGCCCGCAAGGGCGGCATCGGCGGAGTCTAAGCGAGTCCGCGCGCATGGAACAACGCTCAGCATGGCACCTGAGTTCCTGCCCGGGCCAATGCCCTCGCCGTCACCCCTTACATCATCGCGCCGTCAGGTCCCGAACAGGTCCTGTTGTCCGCTTCCCCCCGTCGTCCCCCCGCTCGCCGAATGGGGCGGGGTCAGGCCGAGGTGCGCCCAGGCGGCCGGTGTGGCGACCCGGCCGCGCGGGGTGCGGGCCAGCAGTCCCTCCCGGACGAGGAAGGGTTCGGCCACCTCCTCGACGGTCTCCCGCTCCTCCCCCACCGCGACGGCCAGCGTGGACAGGCCGACCGGGCCGCCGCCGAACAGTTTCAGCAGGGCTCGCAGGACGGCGCGGTCGAGGCGGTCGAGGCCGCGCGCGTCGACCTCGTAGACGGCGAGGGCCGCCGCGGCGATCTCTCGGGTGATCAGGCCGTCCGCCTTGACCTGCGCATAGTCGCGGACGCGGCGCAGCAGGCGGTTGGCGATACGGGGCGTGCCCCGCGAGCGGCCGGCGATCTCGGCGGCGCCGTCCGGCTCGATCTCGACGTCCAGCAGGCTCGCCGAGCGGTGCACGACCCGCTCCAGCTCGTGCGGCTCGTAGAACTCCATGTGCGCGGTGAAGCCGAAACGGTCGCGCAGCGGGGGCGGCAGCAGGCCCGCGCGCGTGGTGGCGCCGACCAGGGTGAACGGCGGCAGCTCCAGCGGGATCGCGGTGGCGCCGGGGCCCTTGCCGACGATGACGTCGACACGGAAGTCCTCCATCGCCATGTACAGCATCTCCTCGGCGGGCCGGGACATGCGGTGGATCTCGTCGAGGAAGAGGACTTCTCCCTCCTGGAGGGAGGACAGGATCGCGGCGAGGTCGCCTGCGTGCTGGATGGCGGGGCCGGAGGTGATGCGGATGGGGGCGCCCATCTCGGCGGCGATGATCATCGACAGGGTGGTCTTGCCGAGGCCGGGCGCGCCGGAGAGCAGCACATGGTCGGCGGTGGCGCCCCGCGCGCGTGCGGCCCGCAGGACGAGGTCGAGCTGTTCGCGGACCTTCTCCTGGCCGATGAACTCGCCGAGGTCCTTGGGGCGCAGGGCGGCCTCGACGGCCTGGTCCTCCCGGTCGGCGGACGCACCGACGAGCCGCTCGGAGGCGGGGGTGTCGGTCGTGTCGTCCCAGTTCATGTGGTGTGCCTCGATCGTCGTGGGTCAGCGGGCGCGGTTCGGCGGGCCGGTGTCGCGTGGGTCAGCGGGCGCGGTTCAGGGTCTGCAGGGCGGACCTGAGCAGCTGTCCGACCTGGGGGGTGCCGCCGGCGGCCTCGGCCTGGGGCGCCACCGCGGCGACGGCCTCGTCGGCCTCGCGGGTGGCGTAGCCGAGGCCGAGGAGGGCCGCGTGCAGCTGGTCGCGCCAGCCCTGGGTGACCGGGGCGCCGACCACGGGCGCGCCGACGGGCTCGCCGAGCCGGTCCTTCAGCTCCAGCAGCAGCTTCTGCGCGCCCTTCTTGCCGATACCGGGGACGGCGGTGAGGGCCTTCTCGTCACCGGTGGCGACGGCGCGGCGCAGCGCGTCCGGGCTGTGTACCGCGAGCATGGCCTGGGCCAGGCGCGGGCCGACTCCGCTCGCGGTCTGCAGCAGCTCGAAGACCTGGCGCTCGTCGTCGTCGGCGAAGCCGTACAGGGTCAGCGAGTCCTCGCGGACGACGAGCGAGGTGTGCAGCTTGGCGGGCCGGCCGATGCGGAGCGTGGACAGTGTGTCCGGCGTGCACTGGACGGCCATGCCGACGCCGCCGACCTCGACGACCGCGGCGTCCGGGGCGAGCGCGGCGACCGTGCCGCTGACGAAGGCGATCATGCCGTACGGCCTTTCGTTGCGTTGACTGTGTGGCGGGCGACCGCCTGCTGGAGCCGGTTCTGGGCGGGGGCGCGCCAGATGTGGCAGATGGCGAGCGCGAGGGCGTCGGCGGCGTCGGCCGGCTTGGGCGGCGCCGACAGCCGGAGCAGCCGGGTCACCATGGCCCCGACCTGCGCCTTCTCGGCACGGCCGCTGCCGGTGACGGCGGCCTTGACCTCGCTGGGGGTGTGCAGGGCGACCGGGATGCCGCGGCGGGCGGCGCACAGCATGGCGACGGCGCTGGCCTGGGCGGTGCCCATCACCGTGCGCACGTTGTGCTGGCTGAAGACGCGCTCTACGGCGACGTACTCGGGCCGGTACTCGTCCAGCCACTGCTCGAGGCCCTGCTCGACGGCGAGGAGGCGGTGGCTGAGATCGGCGTCCACGGGCGTACGGACGACGCCGACGCCGAGCATGGTGAGCGGGCGGCCCGCGACGCCTTCGACGACGCCGACACCACACCGGGTCAGTCCCGGGTCCACCCCCAGTACCCGCACCGGGCCCCTCCCTCCGATCGCCTCGATCACGTGTTTGTGCAGGCTATCGGGTCCCACTGACAATGACGGCGGGGCGGGGGGGCGGGTGGCCCCCCCCCCCCCCCGCACACCCGGGCACCCCGCGCGGGACTCCGGCGCCCAGAACCAAAATAAAAGCCGGCCCGCGCAGTTGTGGGGAC
>NZ_JBEPBF010000091.1:34272-40565 GCF_040298985.1 Streptomyces sp. NPDC001093
TTTTTTGTTCTGGATTGGGGCCCCCTCGCACTTTCGGGGGGGGGGGGGGGGAGGGCCCCCCCCCCCCCGCCGGAAATCCGCTGAACCCGCGGAGCGTTACGCGTCGACCTTCTCCATGATCTCGTCGCTCACGTCGAAGTTGGCGAAGACGTTCTGCACGTCGTCGCTGTCCTCGAGCGCGTCGATGAGCTTGAAGATCTTCCTCGCGCCCTCCTCGTCCAGCTCGACCTGGACGGACGGCACGAAGCTGGACTCGGCGGAGTCGTAGTCGATGCCGGACTCCTGGAGGGCGGTGCGGACCGCGACCAGGTCGGTGGCCTCGCTGATGACCTCGAAGGTCTCGCCGAGGTCGTTGACCTCCTCGGCGCCCGCGTCCAGGACGGCGCCGAGGACGTCGTCCTCGGTCAGCTCACCCTTGGGGACGATGACGACGCCCTTGCGGCTGAACATGTACGACACCGAGCCCGGGTCGGCCATGGAGCCGCCGTTGCGGGTCATGGCGACGCGGACGTCGGAGGCGGCGCGGTTGCGGTTGTCGGTGAGGCACTCGATGAGCACCGCGACACCGTTCGGGCCGTAGCCCTCGTACATGATCGTCTCGTAGTCGGCGCCGCCGGCCTCGAGACCGCCACCCCGCTTGATCGCGGAGTCGATGTTCTTGTTCGGGACCGACTGCTTCTTGGCCTTCTGGACGGCGTCGTAGAGCGTCGGGTTGCCGTCGAGGTCCACGCCGCCCATCCGCGCCGCGACCTCGATGTTCTTGATCAGCTTCGCGAAGAGCTTGCCGCGCTTGGCATCGATCACGGCCTTCTTGTGCTTCGTCGTGGCCCATTTAGAGTGGCCGGACATCTGCCTGTCTCCTTCGCGTAACCAATCTCTGTACGAACGTCAGAGATCCTACAAGGACTCCGGGGCCCGGTTGGCGCGCACCATGTCGACGAACAGGGAGTGCACACGGTGGTCGCCGGTCAGTTCCGGATGGAACGACGTGGCGAGCACATGGCCCTGACGGACGGCGACGATGTGGCCGTCGTGCTCGGCGAGCACCTCGGCCCCGGCACCCACGGACTCCACCCAGGGGGCGCGGATGAAGACGCCCTCCACAGGATCGCCCGTGATGCCCTTCACGTCGACCGCGGCCTCGAACGACTCGTTCTGCCGGCCGAAGGCGTTGCGGCGCACGATCATGTCGATGCCGCCAATTGTCTCCTGGCCCGAGCGCGGGTCGAGGATCTTGTCGGCGAGCATGATCATGCCCGCGCAGGTGCCGTAGACGGGCATGCCGTTGGCCACGCGCGTGCGAAGGGGCTCCATCACGCCGAAGAGGATGGCCAGCTTGGAGATGGTGGTGGACTCGCCGCCGGGCAGGACGAGGCCGTCGACCTCGGCGAGTTCCTCGGGGCGCCGCACCGGCCTGGCCACGGCGTCGGCCGCGGCCAGGGCGATGAGGTGCTCCCGTACGTCGCCCTGGAGGGCCAGGACGCCTATGACGGGTGCGTCAGTCATGTGTTTCGTGCAGTCCTCTGGGGGTGAGAGTTACCAGCCGCGGTTCGCGTAGCGCTCGGACTCGGGGAGGATGTCGCAGTTGATGCCGACCATGGCCTCGCCGAGGTTGCGGGACGCGTCCGCGATGATCTTCGGGTCGTCGTAGAAGGTGGTGGCCTTCACGATGGCGGCGGCACGCTTGGCCGGGTCGCCGGACTTGAAGATGCCGGAGCCGACGAACACGCCCTCGGCGCCGAGCTGACGCATCAGGGCCGCGTCGGCCGGGGTGGCCACGCCGCCGGCGGAGAAGAGGACCACCGGGAGCTTGCCCAGCTCGGCGACCTCCTTGACCAGCTCGTACGGGGCGCGCAGCTCCTTGGCGGCGGCGTACAGCTCGTGGTTGTCGAAGCCGCGCAAGCGGGCGATCTCGTTCTTGATCTGACGCAGGTGGCGGACGGCCTCCACGACGTTGCCGGTGCCGGCCTCGCCCTTGGAGCGGATCATCGCGGCGCCCTCGGCGATGCGGCGCAGGGCCTCGCCCAGGTTGGTGGCACCGCACACGAACGGGGTGGTGAAGGCCCACTTGTCGGAGTGGTTGACCTCGTCGGCCGGGGTGAGGACCTCGGACTCGTCGATGTAGTCGACACCGAGGGCCTGCAGCACCTGGGCCTCGACGAAGTGGCCGATGCGGGACTTGGCCATGACCGGGATCGAGACGGCGTTGATGATGCCCTCGATCATGTCCGGGTCGGACATACGGGCCACGCCGCCGTCCTTGCGGATGTCGGCCGGGACCCGCTCCAGGGCCATGACCGCGACGGCGCCCGCGTCCTCGGCGATCTTCGCCTGCTCCGGCGTGACGACGTCCATGATCACGCCGCCCTTGAGCTGCTCGGCCATGCCACGCTTCACGCGCGCGGTGCCGGTCTCGGGAGCCTGGTTCTCGATGGTGGACACGGGTGACCTCACTGAAGTGAAAGAAGGTTTCTCTGCAGCATCGAGGAAACGGGAGTGGACCAGGCCACAGCAAGGGCCAATGGCAAGCCGGTGGATCCTTTTCGTCCAGGGAGGGTTCTCCCGGGATTCAGGAGGCCCGCTCCACCAGGGCCGCGGGGGGCTCGTCGTCCATCTCGAAGGCCAGGGGGAACGGGGCGTGACCGGCCAGCCGGAACCAGCGGACCTTGCGGTGCTCGCGGAGCCTGCGGGCGGCCCCCACGGCGTCGTTGTGGAAGCGGCGGGCCATGGGGACCCTTCGGACGGCCTCGGCCAGCTCACGGGCCGCCTCCTCACCGCCCGGGGCCTCCCGTACGGCCTCCACCTGATCCGGATCCCCGAAGACCGCGCGCAGCGCCTGGCTCAGCTCGCTCTCGGCGACCTCCCGCTGCTCCTCCTCGGCCTGCCGGGCGGCGTGCGCGGCCTCGTACAGCACGATCGAGGCGGCCGGGTCCAGCACGCCCGAGGTGGCCAGCTCCTGCGCGACGGAGGCCCGGCGCAGCAACTGCGCGTCGAGCGCGGCCCGTGCGGCGTCCATCCGCACGTGCAGCCGGTCCAACCGCCCGGCCGTCCAGCTCAGGTACACGCCGATCGCGACGAGTGCGACGAGGATCCAGATGAGGGTTGCGGTCACGCCGGAAGGCTATCGGCTGCGCGAACCGGCCCCTCACGGCGATCCCAGACCGGCTCCGGCCGCCCTTGGGGCAACTCGGCCCGCCCGCCGCACCGGCCCGGCCCGTGCCGAGGCCGCCCTGCGCCCGAAGTGACCCGGGGGCGCCGGCCGTCGGGCCGAACACACCCCGGCTGTCCTGCGCCTGAACGCCGAAGCGAACCGCACAGAGCCACCATCCCGAGCCGGCCCACCCCCCGCCCGCGGCCTCCGTCCCGGGCCAAGTCCGCCCCGAGACCGCACAGCCTCAGCCCCCGACCGGCCCCGGCCCGTGGGCGCAGCCTCAGTCCCGGGCCAGGCCGAAGCGTGCCCTGAGTCCTGTCGTGCGCTCGTCCGCCGCGACCGCTGCCGCGCCGGCCGTCACCGTCTCGTAGACGGACAGGATGTCCGCGCCGACCGTGGACCAGTCGAAGCGCCGTACGTGGGCGCTGCCGTGTTCGCGCAGTTCGGTGCGGCGTTCCGGGTCCGCCAGGAGTCGCACGGCGGCCTCGGCGAGCGCGTCGGCGTCCTCGTTGGCGAAGACCTCGCCCGCGGCGCCCTGGTCGAGAACCTGCACGAAGGCGTCCAGGCCGGAGGCGAGCACGGGGGCGCCGGCCGACATCGCCTCGACGAGGATGATGCCGAAGCTCTCGCCGCCCGTGTTGGGGGCGACGTACAGGTCGACGCTGCGCAGGAGGCGCGCCTTGTCCTCGTCGCTGATCATGCCGAGGAACTCCACGCGCGCGCGCAGCTCCTTCGGGAGGTCCTCCACCGCCGCCTCCTCGTCGCCGCGGCCCGCGACCAGCAGGCGGGTCTGCGGGCGGGCGGCCAGGATCTTCGGAAGGGCCTTCATGAGGACCGGCAGGCCCTTGCGGGGCTCGTCGATACGGCCGATGAAGCCGATGGTGTCGCCCTGCCACTCCGGCTTGGGCTCGGCCTTGGCGAAGAAGTCCACGTCGACACCGTTGGGGATGACCACCGCGTCCCCGCCGAGGTGCTCGACCAGCGTCCGGCGGGCGTACTCGCTGACCGCGATCCGGGCGCTGATCTTCTCCAGGGCCGCCTGCAGGATGGAGTACGCGGCGATCATCGCGCGCGAGCGGGGGTTGGAGGTGTGGAAGGTGGCCACGATCGGGCCGGAGGCCGCCCAGCAGGTCAGCAGGCCCAGCGAGGGCGAGGTCGGCTCGTGGATGTGGACCACGTCGAAGGCGCCCTCGTGCAGCCAGCGCCGTACCCGCGCGGCCGACAGGAAACCGAAGTTCAGGCGGGCCACCGAGCCGTTGTACGGCACCGGGACGGCGCGGCCGGCCGAGACGACGTACGGCGGCAGCGGGGTGTCGTCGTCGGCCGGGGCGAGCACGGAGACGTCGTGGCCGAGGCGGAGGAAGTACTCGGCGAGGTCGCGGATGTGGAACTGGACGCCGCCGGGCACGTCCCAGGAGTACGGGCAGACGATCCCGATTCTCACGAGGGTCCCTTCGCGGGGTCGAGGTCGGCGAGCCACAGCCGCTGCAGCATGTGCCAGTCCTCCGGATGGTCGGCGATCCCGGTGGCGAAGGCGTCGGCCAGCGCCTGTGTCATGACAGACGTCTTCTCGGCCCGGGTGCCTGACTCGGGTACCTCGATCGGCGGGTGCACGCGGCCCTGCATGACGGGCGAGTCGTCGTACCAGAGCGTGACCGGGAGCAGCAGCGCGCCGGTCTGCTGGGCGAGCAGGGCCGGGCCCGCGGGCATCCGGGTCTTCTCACCGAAGAAGTCGACCTCGACGCCGGAGGCGGACAGGTCCCGGTCGGCGACCAGGCAGACCAGGCCGCCGTCGCGCAGCCTGCGGGCCAGGGTGCCGAACGCGGAGCCGCCGCTGTGCGGCAGGACCTCCATGCCGAGGCCCTGGCGGTAGGCGACGAAACGGTCGTACAGCGTCTCGGGCTTCAGCCGCTCGGCGACCGTCGTGAACGGCGTCTCCAGCTTGGTGGTGACCCAGGCGCCCGCGAGGTCGTAGTTGGCCATGTGCGGCAGCGCGAGGATCAGGCCCTCGGGGGCGGCCAGCCCGTCGGTCAGGAAATGTATGTCCTTGGGGTCGAAGCCCGACTTCACACGCTCCCGGCTCCAGGCGGGCAGCCGGAAGGACTCCATCCAGTAGCGCAGGTACGAGCGCATGCCCGCGCGGGACAGTTCGCGCAGGCGCTCGGGGCCGGCGTCGGGCAGCACGCGCGCGTAGTTCGACTCCAGGCGCCGCACGCCCTTGCCGCGCTGCTTCCAGGCGAGGTCGGCGATGGTCTGCCCGAGACGGACCGCGACGGGTTCGGGGAGCTTCTTGACGGTGCTCCAGCCGAGCCCGTACAGCCCGTCGGTGAGCCGTTCGGCGGCGCTCACTTCGCGGCCTCGCTGGGGCTCTGCCGGGCCGCGGCGGCCTCCGCCTCGGCGGACTCGCGGCGGACGGTGACGACCCGTTGGATCAGCGTGACGAGACTGCCGACGGCGACGATCCACAGGGCGATCGGCAGCAGCCACTGGATGCCCGGCACACCGAACTTGTGCAGGCCCGCGAGACCGGCCGCGACGAGCGAGATCACCAGCCGTTCGGCGCGTTCGACGAGGCCGTTGACGGCGACCGGCAGCCCGATGGACTCGCCGCGTGCCTTGGTGTACGACACCACCTGCCCGCTGGCCAGGCAGAAGATCGAGACGGCGCACAGGGCGTTGTTGTCGCCGTTGCCCGCGTACCAGAGCGCGAAGCCGCCGAAGATCGCGCCGTCGGCGACCCGGTCCAGGGTGGAGTCCAGGAAGGCGCCCCAGCGGCTGGAGCGGCCCAGCTGGCGGGCCATGTTGCCGTCGACCAGGTCGGAGAAGACGAACAGGGTGATCACGACCGTGCCCCAGAAGAACTCGCCCCGGGGGTAGAAGACCAGCGCACCCGCGACCACACCGGCCGTGCCGATGAGCGTGACCGTGTCGGGGCTCACCCCCCGCCGGATGAGAAACGCGGCGAACGGTGTGAGGACACGCGTGAAGAATGCACGCGCGTACTTGTTCAGCATGGCCTTCCCGACGGTCGGTGTCGCCGCGGCCCTGGTGGCCTCCGGCTGGCCCATCGTAGCCACGCGCGCGCGTACGTGGCGGGCGGGCACCCGCGGCCCGTGGCGCGGGCCGGTGTGCGCCGCCGTGC
>NZ_JBEPBF010000092.1:0-40428 GCF_040298985.1 Streptomyces sp. NPDC001093
GTCCCCGGCGCCCCCGCCGCCCCGTACCGCCCGGCGCTTCCCTCCACCCCCGCCCCGTCGGACCGCGCCGACACACCCTAGGAAACCCACCATGAGCACCCATCGGCCACTGCGTCACGGCCCCGTGGTCTGCGTCGGCGAGACCATGGCCGCCCTCGCCCCCGACCCCCTCGGGCCGCTGGACGGCGCCGACCTGCTGCGCGTCGACATCGCGGGCGCCGAGTCGAACGTCGCCCTCTGCCTTGCCGACCACGGAGTCCCCGCCCGCTGGGTCTCCGCGGTGGGCGACGATCCCTTCGGCCGTCGCGTCCGCGCCCGGATCGCCGCGGGCGGCGTCGACGTGAGCGGCGTCCGCACCGACCCGGAACGGCCCACCGGGCTCCTGCTCAAGGACCCGGGCGCGCACGGCACCCGGGTCCACTACCACCGCGCCGGATCCGCCGCCTCCGCCCTCACCCCCGACGTACTCGACGACCCGGCGCTCACGGGCGCCGCACTCGTCCACCTCAGCGGAGTCACCCCCGCCCTGTCGCCCGGCTGCCGCGCCCTCGTCGAACGCGCGCTGCGCCCCGACCGCCCGTGGCCCGTCAGCTTCGACGTCAACCACCGCCCCGCCCTGTGGGCCGGCCGCTGCGCCGCCGACGTGCTGCGTCGGTTCGCGGATCTGGCCGACATCGCCCTCGTCGGCCTCGACGAGGCCCAAGCCCTGTGGGGGGACGGGATCACCGACGCCGAAGGGGTTCGTGACCTCCTGTCCGGTCCGCAGGTCCTCGTGGTGAAGGACGGGGACCGCGCTGCCACCGCATTCGTAGGGGCCGCCGCCCACCGTGTGCCCGCTCTGAAGGTGCGCGTCGCCGAACCCGTGGGCGCGGGCGACGCCTTCGCCGGCGGATTCCTCTGCGGCCTGCTGCGGCGCCTGCCTGTGGACCGCGCCCTGCGCCTCGGCCATCTGACCGCGGCCTCGGCCCTGAGGGTCGCCGCGGACCACGGACCGCTGCCGGACCCCGCACTCGTCACGGCGCTCCTGGACGCCGACGCGGAGACCTGGCGGGCCGCCGTGATCGACTGATTGTGTGCAACGCTGCGCCCGACTGACGTTGTGGGAGACACGTAGTCCTCGCGATCCGGTGAAAGGATGCCTGCCGGGAACTTTCACTGTGTTTCCTCCGCTCGCCGTGGAGAGCGCATGAGCCTGCTCCGCTACAGGCCCGTGGCCGGGCCGCGCCGGCATCTCGCCTGGCGCGATACCGACAAGTGGCTGCCCAGGGCACGGGCCTGGGTCGCCGTGCTGGTCCCGCCTCCTCATCGCGGAGGGCCGTACCGGGCGATGGCTTCGTTGAGTTCCGAGCGCTGCTTGTCGGTCATTGGCCCGAGGACGCAGATAGGCCAGACTCCGTCCCCGCGGATGGTCCTCTGCCCTGGGCAGTTCTGGGGCCACCCCGCCGGATCGGTGCCACGCTTGCGATCCACATCCTTCGTGAACTTGAGGTGGAGGCCGGTGAACTCATGGAGGACCCAGAAGTTGGTGACGATCCCCTCGATGGTGCACTCAAGCACCTGGCGCCACAGGTACTTGCGCGTGCCGAAGTGGCTGGTCGTCTCGATGTACTCCGGTCCGACAGACAGGGACCAGCCTTTGCGCGTCCGGTGCAGGTACGTCAGCACAGGAAGCACGAGAAGGAATCCGAGCGCGAACAGTCCGAAGACGGTTGACAGCACGAACCACGCCATCCAGCCGTCTGCCTGCCCGGTCCCGACCTTGATGCGGTGCAGCAGCAGCGGTATCAACACGCCCGGCGCAGTCACCGGCAGCAACACCTTCGCCAGGCCGACCAGACAACCCTTGTGCGAGGAATCGGTGTAGGCGGACAGGGGATCCTTTCCCGTCCACGAGATGGTGAAGGAGGCATCCGGTTTGGGTGGTTTCTGGGTGACCTCGGAGGTCTTTGTGTGCGGCGATGACGGCTGCTCCATCGTGGTCGGCGGGGTCGGAGCGGTTTTCGCCTCCTGCCGGGCGGCTGATACAGCTTGGGAGTCGCGGCCATGGCTTGTCGGCGAAGGACTATCGGTTACGTTCCTGGCAACCGGGCATCTGTCGGCGGTGTCCGTGCCACGCTGGTTGGGATGCGGCAGATTGCGGGCGATCAGCCTCTGGCGCAGATGAGGGTACAACTCGGCAAAGGTCAGGATGGGCGGGCCGCCGGCGATCCCGGTGCTGATCACATCGAGGAGTTCTCCGGTGAAGGCGGTGCTGGTGTCGGCTTCCCCGGCGTGGGCGGCGCGGTCGGCGGCGGTGAGGGTGTAGGTGCCGCGGATGTCGGTGATGTCGGCCAGGACTTGCCGATCCCCGGCGAGCACATCGATGGCACGCCCGGAGTAGCAGCAGTCCAGGACGACGGCTTTGACCTTGGCTGGGCTCCCTAGCAGCACGCCCCGGATCTTGGAGTACTCCAGCCCAGTGACGTCGGGTTCATCGGCAACGGTGTCACCCACGGCCAGGACGAGATCTCCGTTCGCGGTGACGGTGCCGTGGCCGACGAAGTACAGCAGCAGCACACCGGTGGCGCCCTGAGCATGGCGACGTAGGTCACTCATCACGCGACGGCAGTCGACTGGATTGCGCATGGGAATGACCTGATCGCGGGGCCAGCCGCCAAGATCCTTGGCGACGAGCATTCGGTGCATGCCTGACAGGCTGTTTTTCGCCGCGGGCACGGACGGGAAGGAGTGATCCTGGTAGTCGGAGACACCAATCAGAACGGCGAGGGATCCGGACCGGTCGATTCGGTCAGTTCCTGGTGTCATCAGCACTGCTCAACACCTGGGTGATCAGACTGGCGGGATCCTTGACGCGCTGGGCGTCGATCTCGATCGTGTGGCCGTTGGCGGTGAAAGTCATCTTGATGTCCGCACGCCGGGTGCGCAGCCACGCGGACAGTGACTGAGCCAGTGCCACACCGACGCCGCCGGATCCTACGGCGACGCTGATCACGTCAAGCCCGCTGCCGAGCTCCGTCGCTGCTATGTCTCCGCGTACGACCTGGACTGTGCCCTCCAGCTCACGTTCCGCGCGGAGCCATCTGGCAAGCGCGGCCAGTTCCCCGATCTCGTCGCCATCTCTGATGGGTGCGGTTCTTTTCGAGGGACGGTCGCGAGCAGGTGCGCCCGATTACTCGTAGACGGTCGCCGCCGTGAGGGCTCGGGCGAAGTACGCCCAGTCACCCTCGGCCGGCAGTTCTTTGCCGAAGTTCCGGTACCAGTTCTCTGAGCCTTCAACCCATGCCGCAAGGGCCTCCAGGAAGCGATCGAGCGTCGGGTTCTCCCACTCGTGACCTCGCTGCTGGAAGTCGCGGTGCAGGTCACGAAGGAAAGCGACCAGTTCATCACGGTCGCGGAGTTCCTCATCGGGGGACAGCAACATGGCAGCACCGTATCCGCAGTAAGCACCTACGTGTCCTGGGGCCGTGTCCCGGCGGACCGCAGGAACCACGCGGCCGACTGCATCGGAACCGATCAGGCGGTCAGTCTGTATGTGGCCTGGTCAGGGTTGGGGTAGAGGCGTTCGTGTTCGCGGGTGGTGTGGAACGTCCAGTAGGTGTCGAGGTCGCCGTTGCTGGTGACGGCGCGGAGTTTGAGAACGGCTTCGGCGCCGGCGAGACCCCAGCGGGCACCGGTGATGTCGAGGCGGTCGGCGATCAGGTGCCGGCAGGCGCCCTCGATCGCGCCGGTGGCGATGGGCCAGCCGGCTTCGAGGGCGGTGTCGTAGTGGAGTTGGTCCAGGTGGCCGGTGAGGTAGCGGTGGCAGGTGATGACCGCCTCGCGGGGTGAGGTCGCCAGGTGGGCCTGGTCCGCCAGGGCGAGGAGTTCGTCGGCCACGCGGGCGGCGTGACCGGCGAGGATCGCGGTGAGCCGGTCGGCGGTGAAGGCTTCGGCCTCGCGGCTGCCGGGCTTGTGGAAGGCGTGCGCGGCTGCCCAGACGTATTCGGTGACGTGGACGAAGTCGATCAGGACGTGGATCGTCACGCCTCGGCGGGCGGCTTCGGTCCGGATGACGTCGAGCTGGTGACGGGCGCCGTCGACCAGGACGATCCAGTCGCGCAGGTGGTGTGGGTCGCGGGCCTGGGCCTGGCCGAACGCCTCGCCGATGACCTCCTCGGGGGGTTTGACCAGGGAGGCGGTCAGCCACTTGTTCTCCGCCCTCGGGCGCGGGCGGCGGGTGCGGCGTCCGCTGCGGCCCTCGGGCGGCCCGATCACGTCGTGCGGGCGGCGCGGGGCGGGGCGGGTGTCGAAGACGCAGGCGATGGTGGCCATCCGTTTCCGGTTGGGTTTCTCTCCCGGGGCTAGCCGACCCCGCCGCCCAGCGGCGGCGGCCTGGGCCGCCTTGCGGCGGGTGGCCTCGCGCAGGGCTTCGGGCCGCATGACCACGCCCTTGCCGTCGGCTTGGATCACCAGGGGCATGTCTCGGCTGCAGGGCAGCGGAATCCTCGCCCGGTAGAAGCCGTCGACGTCCGCGGCGGCCTCGACGACCAGTTCTTCCAGCCGGCGTTTGCCCAGCACAGGCCCGCACTGCCGCCCGACGGCAGCCAGGGCCTGGTCGATGGAGCCACGGACGGCCTCGACGACGGCCAGGCGGCGCAGACCGGCCGAGTGCCGGCCCGCTGGCAGCGACAGCAGCACGTCCGCGGGATGCACGTTGCCCGCCCCGGGCCCGCGATGCGCGACGCGGCGTACCCGGACGTGACCGAAGACGGTGGACAGCCACCGCTCATGCCCCCGCTCCCGCCACGGACGCGGCCGGCCCTCCGGGCCCGTCACCCGCAGACCGGGACGGACAGCCAGGTGTTCCTCCTCGCGTATCGCGCGCAGGTCGAGGTGGTCCTGCAGCAGTTGGCGCATCAGCGCGCGTCCCGCCTCCTGGAGGTGTTCCTCCAGCTCACCGTGGGTCCATTCTCCAGCCTCCTGGCCTGACAGGGTGGCCGTCAGCAGGTGGAAGGCACCGACCGAGCGCGCAAACGCCTCAGGCGTGCCCCGGGTGTCGTAGTGTTCCATCCGGGCTCTTCTCTCGGTGATTCGTCCTGGTTGGCACCTACGAATCTAGAAGGAAGAGCCCCTCTTTCAGGGCGAGTTGGACGAATGAGTCTTTCTGATGCGAGACGGGGTGAACAGGCCGGGAGTGGTCTCGTCCAGCCAGCCCCGCACCACCAGGCGCTTCAGCTTCGACCGCGTAACCTCGATCTTCCCGTTCTCCACCGGCAGACCGATCCTGGGCACGATCTGCTTGGCCCGCACCGGCCCCGGCGCATCATCGACGACCTCGAGAATGTCCTGGTAGACCCGCGGCAGCACACGCACCTCCATACCCGGCTGCCACTTCGGCACCGACAGCATCCCCACGACCCGGCGCTCCGCCCCTTCAAACGGAGACCCCTCCTCCACTGGCGTCGGCGTCTCGTGCACGGACTCGTCCACGGCACCGCTGTCCGTCATCCTCGCCAGGAGCTCACCAGCCGTCTCACGAGTGATCACCAGCCGTGAAAGTCTCTCCCGTTCAGCCTCCAGCCGCTCGGCCAACTCGGCCATCCGGGCTTCGAGTTGCACCACACGCCCCCGGACCTCGGCCTCCTCGGCCTCGATCGCCTCGAACAACGAGCCCATCGACACCGCCTCCTCCCCCTCAGGAAGAAGACCTGCCCACCCAGACGCCAATCAACGTCTCCCCAGGTCAGCCCATCCCTCGAAACGAGCCGCACCCAACTCCTCGACACCCACCCCTCCAACGACCCCGCATACCCCGGAGCCGCCTCCAAGGTCGCCGACGGCTGGGAGGCCAACCACGCAGTCCTCGCCCACCTGGCCGACCACACCATCCACGCCCGGGCACAGCCCGGCCGCCGACGCAGATGAGCAGCACGCGTCCGCAGCGTGCGCATCGGCCGGGCTGCGGGCGCTGTGCATCAGGCTCCGGCCGTGACGAACGCCGTCAACACGCCGGAACTGCGTGCCGGTCCGGTGTCCGGAAAGCCGACATCCCCTCTACGCCCCGAGTCCACGCCCCACAGCAGGAAGAACAGAGAAGTGGGTGGGAGGGACAGGGCGCCGGGCAGGGGCGAGGGATCGGGGCGCCGCTGGTGCTCCTTGCACGCGACGGCGGGGCCGCGCGCGATGCGGGACGGACAAGCCGCCCGCCGGTCAGGGGGTCGTTGGCTGCTGCGGGTTTTGGTCGCGGTATCGGCGGAGGGCACTGAGGATGTGCTGCTGGTGCAGGTCCGGGGTTGCGAGGGTGGTGGAGAGCGGTAGCTGGGGCGGGGTGGCATCGATCTGGGGCGCGAGTTGGGCCATGATGCGATCGAGCCCGATGAGGACGTTGAACCGATCGAGGTCCACGGGGCTCAGGAGGGGCATCCCGTTCATGAGCTGGCGGGGCGTCAGTCTGACGAGCAGAGCGAGGAGTTCCCAGTCCTGATTGTCCAGGCGCTCTCGAGTCCATTCACCTGCCTGGTCCGGGGCAAGCATCGTCCAGGCGAGAAGCAGTTCGCGCTGTACGGGTGTGAGTTGGTCGGCGCCGTGTTGTGCCGCGGGCAGCAGGTGGTGGGCAAGGTGCGTGGCTAGGACGTCGCGGGCTGTGCGGGCCCAGGCGGCCAGGTTCGCATCTGTGGCGAGGTCGCCAGTCTGCTGCTCTGTGGGGTAGGCCGTGTTACGGAGGGTCTGGACGGCGAGTACGCCGCCGTCCGGTGTCTGGGCCATGCGGGCCAGTGCCTCAGGGCGCTGCTCGCTTGGCAGGTCGGCCAGGACGCGCCGCGCGAGGTGCTGGACGGCTGATTCGGGCCGGAGCAGGCCGAAGGCCTCGGCTGGGCCCTGGACGTGGCCGTACTCGTCCGCCAGCAGGGCCAGCAGCGCCTCGGATTCGGTGGCAGCCAGTGGGAGGCGCTGTTCGAGGCGGCGTATCACGCGGTGCGTATCAGTGCGCAGCCTCTCGAACAGGGCAGTTGCCTCGTCTGAAGTCTGTCCGCTGACGATCTGCTGGACGGCGCGGTCGAACGTGGCTTCCGGGAGGTCGTCGTCCGGCACACGGAAGGAGGTGTAGCGATCGAAGTAGTCGCTGCTGCCGATGCCGTGGCGCCGTTCCGCGTCGCCCGCCGCGGTTGCCTGCCAACTCTCCAGCACGTTGGCTACCGGGCTGAAGAGCATTCCGAGCAGGCCGATTACGCTGTCGATGTGCTGGTCCGCGACATCGGCGCGCTGGACGCGGTCTCGCCAGAGCTTCAGCCCATCAAGCTGAGTGTGGTGCCTGGGCGTGTAGGTGGTGCCCGTCAGTTCCGCACGGTGCCGCTTGATCATCGCGTACACGCCGGGTTCCATGGTTCGCAGGAACGTCACCAGCATGAAGTCGACGAGGTCCACGTCACCAACGACTGAGCCGAGGCTCGCGTCAGCCTGACCCATGAACCGCTTGATCGACCGTGGCGTCTGCAGACGCTGCTGCAGATACGACGCATACGCCTCGCCGAGTCGGGACATGTCCGTCGGCGTCAACTGCCGATCATGGCGCTCAAGGAGCGCGGCGACATACAGATTCATCAGAGCGAGCGCCTCTTGCTCGCGAAAGGCTGGCAAGTCGAGGCGGACTTGCACGATCTTCTCCAGGAACTCCCGGGCTCGCGAGACCTCGCCGCCAACCAGGTCGCTGCGGGTGAGCACATCGAGCAGTGTGTGCTCGTCGTAGCTGAGCAGGTAGTGCACATTGGGCAGGCGCCCGATCAGCCGCACGAGCTTGAAGACTAGGAGCAACTCGTCGGGGGTGAGGCGGTCCAGGTCGTCCATCACGACCAAGATGGGAGTGTCGGCCTCGCGTAGCACGGCCTCGACTTTACGCTTCGTCGCCGTCGCGCTGGTCTCGCCCGCGATGCGCTTGCCTATTACCTTCATAACCCCCGAGGCGTTCACACCCGGGAGACCCGTCAGGCTGCCCAGCGGGGATACCTCCTGAGCGAACTTCCCCAGGTTCTCCCTCGCCGTCGACCACCGCTTGTCCTTAGGCAATGCGGCGCGGATCTCCGCGAACAGCCCCGACGTTAGCGATTCCAGGTCTGGGTACAACCACGGGTTGATCTCTGCAATCAGCCAGCGCTCTGTCTCAGCCGATTCCTCGCGCAGCGCGTCCATCGTCATCGTCAGCACGGACGACTTCCCAGACCCCCATGCTCCGATCAGTGCCAGCACACTTGAGTCGCTCTGCGTGCGGACGCTGCGCACAAGAGCTGCTGCCTCGCGCGCGTAGCTTCGGCGGCCCAGCAGATCAGGAGCAGAGGGCGATCCGTCGACGGGGTCATCGCTGAACAACGACAGGGAAGGCATGCCGGACATCATTGCGTATCCGCCGCTCTGCAGCCCGCTCTCGTACCGACGCGCAACGGCCTCAGTGCCACGTCCATGTCCGGTCAGCCGCATAGGAAACCCCGTCGTAGCGGCAAGGGCTGCGGAGTACGGTCGTCCTGTGAAGCGGAAGAAGCCAGTCGCGCCGGCCCCGGAGGAGCTCCGGGCGGAGGCTGCCGTCAACGAGATCTTGGGAACCTGGCGGGACGGCCACGACGACCAGACCGAGAACGGAATGGTGGACTTCCTCCTCGAGCCCGCCGTCGACGGAGCCGGGCCGAAGGTCGCGCTGGAGGTGTCCTCCACGATCGACCCAGACCGCCAGAACCTGTGGGCCGGCCTTGACCGCCAGTACGACCACCCGGTTCCGGGACTGCAAGGCGACTGGATCGTTGAGTTCACCCCCCAGGCACAGCTCAAGAAGATCTCGGGGCCCCTAGCGGCCCTCCTGCTGCGCCAGGAACAGGCGAATCTGGACACGATCGGCCTGAACGGCTGGGACGACAGCACCCCGGACGGTCAGTTGCCTACCCCGCCGCACGCGGCCGACCTTCAAGAGCTCGCCCAGCTCCAGGTCGTGCGGGCGCTTCGGATCCGCAGCGACAAGGCGTCGGGCCGGATCCTTCCCACCGAGTTGAACTTCGCCGTGGCCAGCAGCACCGTTGACACCATCTCGCCCTACGTCGACGCGTTCCTCGCCTCGAAGGGCGAGAACAAGGTGAAGAAGCTGGCCCGTCATCCCGACCGGGAGGGGCACCTCTTCCTGTGGGCCGATCCCGCCCATCTGGACATCACCATGTCGCTGTCCCGCGGGTTCGTACCCACGGACAGCCCGAATGTTCCGGCAGAGGTGCACACGATCTGGCTTGGCTCGTTCCACGTCGACCAGGCAGTGTTCAGATGGACCCGCTCGGGATGGTCGATTCTCGAAGTGACTTCGTGGAGTGGACAGGTGTAGGCCATGCTGCCCGTCAACTGCCCCACCGCTGCGAGTGGTAGCCCACTGCAAGCAGCACATTTCCCCGGGCCTCGAAAGGCGCGGGGACCGGGGACAGGGAGGGAGCAGTCAGAGACTGTCTCAGTAGGAGTCCTCCCGTTCGGAGGGCGGCCCGTACTGCTCGATGAGGTCGCAGGTGCAGGTGCCGCCCTCGTGCAACTCCTTGTCGCACTCATCGTGGTGGTTCCGCTGCGGCAGTGGCTTCACCGGAACAGGATGCGTGGTGTCTGCGGTGGGCCGGGCTGGGGCGGGCCGGTCGGCGGCCCGGAGTTCGATGTCCACGACAGCGGAGGCGATTTCGTCCTTGCGCCATTGTTGGGGGAGTTGCGATTCACCAGGCCGCCTGCGTAGGCCATGCGGACGGCTGGCACAACCGGCTGCGCGACGCCTTCCTCGCCACAATGGCCGACCTCGGCGCGCACGCCGATACGCCGCCGGCCGACCTCCTCGCCGCGACGGACGGCTGGCGCGGCCCGTAGCTGGCGATCGTCGTGGACGCGGTCAAGGCGACGGTCAAGGGAGGGCTGGGCAAGCTGCGCGAGCGGCCCCGGGGCGAGGGTTGGAGGCCGGGCGAGCCGTGGCGGGCGCTGTCCCGGCCGACGTGGCGGCCGGACATCCGCGCGGCGATCATCTCCCGCACGCGGATCAATTTCCACCGGAAGATCGTCAAGCATGCGGCGTTCACCGGGCAGACCCGGTGGCGATCCTGTCCGACTGCGTTGTGTACGCGGTCGACGGCGAGATGCCGCTGGACTTCCTGCCCTACCGGAACGGCAAGCCGCTGCCCGGCGGCTTCAAGCTCGGCATCAACCCGGGCCTGGTGAAGTGGGAGGGCACCCAGAGCGGGCTGTGGGGTGAGGGCGTGCGCGAGCAGTTCAACGCCCCGGAGCTCAACCTCACCCAGTACATCAAGGACGGCACCGTCACCGATCAGGACACCGGGGAGTAGGTAGAGCGCGATGAGCCTGTTCGGGGGACGGCCTGGACGCCGCGGTGCAGAAGGCGTTCACCCGCCCCGCGCCCAAGAGCGCGGGCGCGCAGATGCGCTACCTGGTCAAGCAGCTCAAGGGCACCAACTCGTAAGGCGATCGCCCAGATGCTGCGGATCTCCCAGCGCACCGTGGAGCGGTACGTGAAAGACCAGATCAAGAAACCCCGCCCGGACCTCGCCGCCTGCCTGGAGCGTGAGGTGAAGAAGCGGTGGCAGCCGCAGATCCGCGCCAAGGCGCGACAGAAGGCGGCGACCACCGGCGGCATCGTCATCGACACCCGCGCACGGATCGGCTACACCGCGCCGATCGGCACGACGGACGAGGACCGGCTCCGGCACCTGACGGTCGCGCTGCTACCCCAGTACGCCGCCCAGCTCTTTGAGGCCCAGGAGCAGGGTGCCAGCGACCAGCAGCTCCAGCAGATCGCCGCCGAAGCGCTCAAGGAGGTGTACTTCCAGGACGGTGGCCGCCGCGCCGGCCAGTTCGATCTCTGCCCCGGCCGCGGCGACGAACGCTCCGACTTCCGGTTGCATTTGACGTGCGCCCTGGGCGGAATGGGCGACGCGGGCGTCCCGGGGACCAGGCGGGCTCACCGATGTTGCGCGTCGGTGGGCCGCCGCCCCAGCAGCTCGGGCAACGGGCGCCAAGTGGCTGTCGGGGGGAGAGTATTCGGTTCGTCGGACAGCGGCTTGCGCACTAGATTTCTTCACCCGTGGCGAGGTCGAGCCGGTTTCGCCTTCGCACCTGAGCAAGGGGATACGCGGCATGAACGCCCGCAGCATCGATCTCGACACTCTCCGCCGCGGCCTGGAGACCAGTGAGCAGGATGCGTACGTGCGGGCGATGGCTGTGCGAACAGGTACGGGATGGGGGCTCTATCACTGTTGGGCGCTCATCGGGGCCGAGCCGCCCCAGTGGTCGGAAGCCCTGTGGGAATACCAGGACCATGCCTTCGTCGCGTGCCGTGTGCCCGCGGCGGTGCTGGCGGGCCTGTGCTCACTGGAGGCAGGCTCGGCTCTCGCTCTCGGCCCTCTTGCCGTATCGGTTCCGGCAGCGATTGGCCCCGCATACAAAAACCGGCACCCCAGCTACGCCCGGCATGAACGTGCTCCGCTGCCGGTCCCGGCAGAGGACGTCATGATCGCGCCAGCAGACCGGGGATCGCGCAACGTGCCGCAGACGATCCTGGTGGGCGAGGGCGTTCCGTCGTTCCCGGAACCCAACAGCGCTTGGCGCGCCTTTTTCGAGGGCGACTTCTCACTCATCGGCGCGCAGGGCCCGCCCGACGACCTGGCCCGGCTGCGTTTCGCCGAGGGAGGCGCCTGGCTCGGCCGAGTGCACGTGACTCCGACGCAACTGGTCGTCGTCGTGGAAGGCAGCCGTGTGAACGGCGCGGAACTCGAGCTGTTCGGGGAGTCCGAGCGCAGCAGCCGTCGGCTCGAAGCGGCGGGCGAGGTCACCTTCCCGCTCGTGCACGGCCTGCCTGCGCACGCGTGGCTGTGGCTGAAGCGAGGCACCATGTGGCTCGACTACCGCTCGATCGATCCCGGGTCCGGCTGGACGGGCGATCTGGACCGGGCAGGGGTGGAGATCGAGGTGCCAGTCGAGCCGCAGGTCCGCATCGAGGCCCTGATCGCCTCCGGTGAGGGACCCCAGGTCGAATTCAAGGAGTGCCTTCCGACCAAGCAGGGCCGGCGGACCCTGAAGACCGTCGCGGCATTCGCCAACGGGGACGGCGGAACCATGGTCTTCGGCATCAACCGTGATGAGGTCACGGTCACTGGCGTGAACGAGGACAAGCCGCCCACCAAGCTGCGCGACCACCTGGTCGACCTGGTACGGGGCACCGTGTTTCCGATGCCCCACGTGGAGGCCCGGGACTACAGGATCGACGGCAAGCTGATCCTGGTTCTTGAGGTATCGCCGGGCACACACCCGCCCTACGGGCTGTCCACACCCGACACACGCGACAAGCCCGAGTACTTCGTCCGCCGCGGCGCCAGCACCTTTCCCGCACAGCCGAACGACCTGAGCGAAGCCGTTCTCAGCAGGAGACGCACCGAGGGCGACGCCTCCAGTGGGTTCACACGCTTTCGGTCAGCGCGGACCGGCGCCTGACGGCGTCGAGAGCTACGGCAGGCCCCAGCCCTGCATCAGCGTGAACCGGCGGCGATCTCGGCTTCGGCCTGCTGTCCCTGCCGCGCCCGGTTCTCATCGACCAACTCCCTCGCCTTGCCCGGCGCTTCGCGCTGCCGCTGGGCACGGTTGGCGATGGCCTGGGCCCATCCCTACGCGGACAGCTGGACGGAGGCGGCCCGGTTGGCCGGTGCCGCCGATCCGGAGGCCTTCGGCGAGCGGGTCCGCCGCAAGCTGAAACGGCTCGGTGACCGGTACACCCAGCGCGCTGCTGCCGTCCTGGGGCGGGCCGTCGTGTTACCGCCCGGGGCGGCGGTGTTGGGGATGGAAGAATCCTCATCACCGCAGGGAAGGCGGCACAGACCCACTGCGGCAGCTGGACCGCACCACGCGGTCTGCACTCGAGTAGTACGGCTGTTTGCAAGCTAAAGGCGCCGTCCTGGTCTGTGCCGGAATAGAGCGTCCGGAGGGGCCAAGGCCATGCTGCAGTGTCGTGGAGTTCTACTGTCTGGCCCCTTCTGGTTCTGCGCTGGTCTCGTCCTCGATCAGCCCGTAGGGGGGCTGGTCCTCGTTGCGGCTGTAGCGGGCTACCACGCTGCCTTCCGCGAGCAGTGGCGGGCTGTTGTCGACGATGATGAGCTGCGCCTTGGCGCCTCGGTCTGCCAGCCAGACGGAGAGGTGGTGGTAGAAGTCGTCGATGGCGACGGCATCGGCGATCACCGCATCGAGGGTGCCCACGCCGTGACCGAGGTTCTTCTGCGGGCTGTCGATCATGAGGAAGCCAGGGTGCGCGGCGCTGGTTTCGACGGCGATCTCGAAGACAGCCAGCTGCCAGGCCAAGGTCAGGAGCGTGCGGGCGCCAGAGGACGCCTCCTGGTAGGGCTCCCCGCGGACGAACGGTGTGAGGTCGGGCTTGATAAAGGGCTGGCTGAGCTTGGGGTAGCGCCACTCACGCAGGAGGTCGCCGTAGCGGCTGCTCACCTGGGCGATGATGCGGTCACGGTCGTACGTCGCGTCACCGAGCTGCTCGAGTTCCTCCTTCAAGCGGGCAATTTGCGCCTCGTGCCGCTCTACGACGGCCGCGCGCTTGGCGAGCCCTTCCTGGAGCCTTGCGGTGCTTTCAGCCTGGTCGATGAGGCGGAGTACCTGCTCTCGCCGACGGTGGAGGTCGTCGCGGGCGACAAGGAATGGCGATACCGAGGGCGACGTTGCCTCGTCCAGCGCGGCGGCCGCCTGCTCCTCAACAACGGCCGCCTCTTCGGCCTGTAGTTTGAGCGTGGCCAGTGCCTCGTCCAGGTCCTCGATGTAGTTGGTGATCTCTTTCAGACGGGCCTTGGTCGATCGGATCTCGGCCGCGACATTGACGCGGTTGCCCTCGGCTTGGCTGCTGGTGTCCGCGTCCCCCAGGGTTAGTGCCCCGTCAGCATCGGGCAGGTCGTGGCTACACATGCTGCACTGCCCGTCCGCGGCGGTCGGTGGGGCCGGCAGGCGATTCAGACAGGCAGGGCAGGTGGGTCATGTCCCACAATGTGGTGTAGAAGCGATCACGAGGAAGCTGCAGGTCACGTGCCCAATCAGCCTGCAGGATGCCTCTGCCTACTGGCGGCCCGGGCGTCATGGCCGGGGTGGCAGACAAAGAGCCCATGGTCCTGACCTCGGGGAAGGCCGTGCCCAGGCCGACAGCGCTGCGTCATGATCGCCAGAAACGGACGCGGCGTCAGGACTGTTGGCTCGGGGATTGTCTGCATCTGACCCACGACCTGCGCCTTCGCGCTGATCGCTGCTACACCACTTGGCGGGACACCATCGGGCAGGTGGTGACGCTCAGGGGGTCGAAGAGTTGCTGGGCCTCGCCCAGCATGCCGAGCTTGAGCAGATCGTCCGCGTACTGCGCTCGCAGCGGCATCAGGCGCGCGATCTGTGTCTCGCAGTCCCGAAGCACCGATGCCGCCCGGCGGGAATCGCGTGCGGCCTGCTGATGCTCACGACGTAGTTGAGCAGCAAAAGCTGTCCCTGCCTGAGCTGCTTGGTCGAGGGCCTCGAGCTGGGAGGTGATATCGGCCAGCTCCTGCTCGTACGTGAGGGGCGACGAGACAGCCTCGCCGTGGGTGACGGCGGTGGGAGCTTGTTCCTGAACGAAGGAACGCGCTGCTGCGAGTTCGGACCTGGCCTGGGTGAGCCGGCCGCCAAGTTCCCGGATCCGCTGGCCGAGCTCGACAGCACGGTCGTCATGGACACCGAAGACGACGTCGACTACCTGCCGCAGCTTGTGCTTGCGCATGTAGTCGTTCTCGAAGAGGAAGTTCTTGTCCGCGACGCGTTCGTTGGGCAGGAACGCCAACCACATCAGGTCACGGAAGCTGAGCGGAACCGTGCGGGACTCACGACTGGTAGGGGCTTCCCGCAACTGGACACCTTCAAGCTTGCAGTGGCCCAGAAGGAGAGCCGACAGGCTCTCTGAGGCCCCGGCCGGATCGATCGGCCTGCTCTCGCCCTTAGACGCGGGCCGACTGTCCAGCGTTCCGCGACGCACGAAGGCGACCTTCGAGGGCTCGCCCACCGACCGCTCGATCACATGCGGTTCACCGGAAAGCTCAACCTCCAAGAGGCAGGAGCGGACCCTTCGCAGTACCTCTTGATGACGGGGGTGCCGCTTGGCACCGAGCCCGTACGCAATGAACTCGAGCACCGCGGTCTTGCCCGAGCTGAACGCCCCAGCGATCACAGACAGGCTCCGCACCTGCTGTTCGATCGTGAAGTCGACGTCATAGGACCGGTCGATCCCAGCCAGCCGCAGGCGTCGGATCCGGATGCCGGGAAGCGGCTCCATGACGATCACCCCTCCCAAGACGTTGCCGACACGCGGGGGCCCGGGCCCAGGACACTCATGAGGGCAGGCGCGGGACCGCCGTGTCCGTCTGGCCGAAGCCACCGCGCGGTCTGCTCCCGCAGCCCCTTGTCACTGAGCTTTCGAAGACGACGAACGACGATGCTGGCCGCTGTACGGAACGAGGTGGCGCGGCCGGCACGTCCTGCAGGTGCCGACCTTGGAGCAGCCGGAGCATCCACCGGTGCGGAGCTGTAGGGACTCGGAGATGCCGCCGAGCCGGGGGAGGGCTTCCAGGCCCTCCGTCATGAGGTTCACGTTGGGGTCGCGGCCGATCTTGCAGACGGACGCGATCCCGTGCGGGTTGACGTGGAAGAAGGTGTGGCCCGTGTTGCAGCCGGTGAAGAGGCGGCGGGTCTTGACGTACTTCTGGGCCTGCGAGGCGAGGGGCTCGGCTTCCCCGTGGATCGTCGGGGACATGTTCGTGAACACCTGGTAGGGGAAGCCCCACCGGTCTTCGGCAAGGCTGACCATGGCGTCGACCTCGTGAGCGTTCTCCTCGGCGACGATGACGTTCAGCCGGACGGGCAAGCCCGCCTCCCGGGAGGCATCCAGACCGCGCGTGAACCGGTCGAAGGCGCCGCGGTTGCGGGTGATGGCGTCGTAGGTTGCCCCGGTCGCCCCGTACAGGCTCACCGTGAGCCGGTACGGCCGCAGCCGTGCGAACAGCTCCTGCATCCGCACCTTGTGGAGCTGGGAGCCATTCGTGGAAATCTGGATCATCATGCCGAGCCCGGTGGCGTACTCGTACGCGGCGGCGAACTCGCGGTCGATCAGCGCCTCACCGCCGGTGATCTGGAGCCACAGCACGCCGGCATCCCGCAGCATGGTGAGCAGGCGCAGCTTGTCGTCCCAGTTCAGGCCCTCGAACCGCTTCTCCCCGAGATAGCAGAACCCGCAGTCGTGGTCACAGCCGAGATTGATTTCCCACGAGGCCTTCGCGTACCCGTACGGGGAGCGCTCGCGAACCAGGACGGTCTCCCGCAGGCCGCCGTCGGGGAGGGGCATCTGCCAGGCCTGCGCGGTCGCCTCGTGCAGCCAGGACGGGGCCGGCCGGTCGTCGGCGACGGCGACACGTAATTCTTCATAGCGGGACTCGGGTATGCCCACGCCGCGGCCGTGGCCGGGCCGCAGTACGAGGTACTGTCCGAGGAACGGACTCGTGATCAGACTGTGCACCGTACGTCTCCCATCTTCAGGCGGGGCCGAACTGTTGGTGAAGGGTGAGGAGTGAACGGGTCAGGGCTGCCAGATCGTGCAGGCGCTCAGCCCGCCACAACTCGGCGGCAGTGACGTCGAGGGCGTGGTGTGTGCGGCGCACGACGTGCTCCGCGGTGTGCCGCCACTCGCGGCGCATGTGCGGCATCTGGTTCTCGACCTCGGGCAGGAGCAGCCCGGCGTGCCCGCGCAGCAGCCCCGCCAAATGGGCCCGCTGCTCCTGCGGCAGGTGGCCGGTGGCCAGGAGCACTGTGTTGTAGCTCTGGCGGATCAGGACGGCGTCGAGGGGCGCCGAGGTGATGTCGGTAGCGGCGTGTGTGTTCACTGGCGCGCTCCGGCAAGGGCGAGGCGGCACCAGGTGGTGGCCCCCTCATCACTCGTTCCCCACGTGCCGCCGTGAGCGGCGGCCAGGTGGTCCACGAGGAACAGTCCGCGGCCGCACTCGGCATCACTGCCGGCATTGCGCGCAGCGATCTCGCCGGGCGTCTCGTCGTGTACGGCGATCCGCAGGAACCCGTCGCGGACTGCGAGGGTGAGGGTGACCTGTGATCCGCTGCTGTGCACGATGGCGTTGGTGACCAGCTCGGACACGATGAGCGTGGCGTCGTCGACCAGGTCCGGCAGGCCGCAGTAGCGCAGCCAGGCCGCGGTGACCCGGCGGGCCATCTGCACGCGGCGGGCGTCCGGCTCGGCGACGTCGCACCCGTTGCTGCCGGGGGAGACGCAGAAGCACACGCTCATCAGGTCTTCGGCCACGCGGGGGCGCCCACGCTCTATGCAGGGGCCGCCTGTTGGCGTCGCCGAGCCAGTTTTCAAGGGTGGTGCGCTCGTCACCGCTGCTCCCAAGGCCGAGATCAGTCGCTTTCCTCGTAAGAGGTAATCGCGCGGTCACTGTCTGCGGGTACCGTGGGCGGTAGGTGCGACCGTGAACACCGTGAACGCCATGGAGCTGTCGGGAGTTGAGACATGGCCACGAGGAAGCGCACGCCCAATCCAGCCTTGGACAGGCTGCTTGAGCAGGCACGTTGGACGCGCACGCAGTTGGCGCAGCAAGTCAACCGGCTCGGCCCGCAGGCCGGACTGCAGCTGACGTACGACCGGACGGCCGTCGCGCACTGGATCGCTGGTACGCCGCCGAAACCCGAGGTCAGGCCTTTGATCCTTGAGGCATTGTCCGCCCGGTTAGGGCGACCGGTCACTCACGCGGAAGCCGGGCTTCAGCCCGCCTGCCGCGCAGGCGGCTCCGAACCAGCGGACACTGTGGAGGAGCTGATCGACCTCGGAAGGGCAGATATGGATCCATCCCGTCGCGGTGTCCTGGCCGCGACTTTGTTCTCTGCCGCGCTGACGGTGCCCGCGTTCAGCAGCAGCGCCCGGGCCGCCGACGACCCGGTCACCCCGGGCAAGGCCACAACCCGGATCGGTGCCTCCCAGGTCGCTTCGGTGCGCTCGATGACGGAGCGGATCGCCGACATCCTGGACGAGTTCGGCGCCGGCCACGCGCGTCCCATGGCGGCGGCGTTCCTCGTCAACACCGTCGGCCCGTGGCTGCGGGCGCAGGCCTCCGAGCCGGTGAAGCAGGACATGCTCGCCGCCGCGTCCGACCTGACCTACCTGACGGGTTGGATGGCCATGTACGAGAGGGCACACGGCCTGGGGCAGACGTACTACGCGACGGCGCTGAAGCTCGCCGACGAGGCCGGGGACCACGTCACCTACTGCCGCACGCTGCGCGGCATGTCCCTCCAGGCGTCGAACCTGCGGCACGGCCGGATGGCACTTCAGTTGGCGGACTCGGCGGCTGAGGCGGCACCGTCGGCCGGCCCCCGCCTGGTGGCATTCCTGCGGGGACAGCAGGCACACGCGGCCTCCATGGTCGGCGACCGGCGTCAGGCCCACGCACGGCTGCGCCAGGCCGAGACGGCGCTGGCGAAAGCCGACAACCGACGCGATGCGATCGGCGGTTACGACCAGACCGCCTACCTTTTCCACGTCTCACACGTGCTGATGGAAGAAGGCGACCTGCCGGGCAGCATCGAGGCGATGAAGCAGTCGATCCGCGTGCAGCCCGCGCAGGAGCGCCAGGGCCGCGTCCACGCCTACGCGGTCCTCGCGCAGCGCCAACTGCGGTACGGGCACGTGGAGGCCGCATGCGAGTCGTGGACCCGGTTCCTGGATGAGTACGAGCACGTCTCATCCGTCCGCGGCGACGACCACTTCGTCACGATGCGCACGGACCTGGCGCCGTACGCGAAGACGCGCGCGGTGAAGGAGCTTGCTGGGCGAGTCCGGCAGGTGGCTGCGGCCAAGGCCTGAAAATGTGGGCACCTCCGGGGAGCTGTCGGCAAACCCCGGAGGCACCTCCCACGATACGGCCCCGGCGGCAGGCGGGGCGTGCCGCATCCTCCCTGCTGCACCCGCACGTACGACAGCCCGACGGCGCGCGCATTGCAGGACGCTAAGCAAGCGGCCCCCACGCTTCGGAAAAACGCCTGCCGCCCCAGGACCGGTGTCCTGGGGCGGCGGCTGATCAACAGCTGTCGCTCGCATCGGCGAGTCACAGATCTGTCCACGGGCGAGGCACGCCCCTGGTGAGAGGCATCCACACGGCCTGAGCGGGACCGCGTTGCTCCAGGTCTGCCAGCACGGCGGCTCCAGCCGGACTTCGAGGGCGAGGCCTGTTACGAGCGGGTGGTGGGCAACCATCGCTTGCATATCGCTCATCCGATTCTCCAGCCTGGTCCGGGAGGCACCGGTGAGCACGAAGAGGACACGCGGGAAGACCGGATACCAGCGGAGCCAGGCAGGCCCGAGGGGGCGTGCGGCTTTCGGCGGCCGACGGGGTGGGCCTCGTGTTGGAACAGGCGGGCGTACTCGATCAGTTTCGCGGCCAGCCGCTCGCTGCTCATGGTGCTGCGGTCGACTTCCTCGAAGGCGCGCAGCTTTCGGCGGTGCTCGCTCTCGACGACGGTGTAGTACATGACTGCGTCGGCCACGATCCGCTCGCCCTCGCCGATGGAGTGGGACACCTCAGGGGTCCAGTCCCAGGGACAGCGCGTCAGCCAGGCCTGCGAGGAGCTGCTAGCCCTCGGCGTGCGCACGGTGACCAGGGACCGTGTGCGCAGCGTCGGCCGCGGCGAGCGGCACCTGCCGAGCACGAAGGATCTGTGCGGGCGGTGCGCGAAGGGGCGCGCGGCGGTGATGACGGACGGCACGGTCACCCCGTGCGTGCTGGGCCGGTTCCTGCCGGTGGGCAACGCCAAGTCCGAGGGCCTGGCGGCGGTATTCGGCGGGCAGAAGTGGGAAGGACACCGTCGGCAGCATCCCACCGGGCAGCGCTACGGCCTGCCCGCCGGACGACTCCAGCGACTGCAACCCGGCGAACACCGAAGCCGCCGACGTCACAAGGTGCTCGTCGATGTCGATGCTCGTGACCTTCTCCGCGCATCACCGGGCCCCTTCCCGGCCGGTACGACCGGATCGTCTCCACCGTGTCCGTACGCCCCATCCCGGTGTCGTGGCTTCAGGCACTGCGCCCGGGCGGCCGGCTGGTCACAACCATCGCTGGGACCGGGCTGACCCTCACCGCCGACAAGCAGGCGGACGGCGCGGTGGGTCAAATCGAGTGCGACCGGGCGGGGTTCATGCGCACCCGGCACGGCGACGACTACGAGCGCCAGGACGAGGACATGTGGAAGGGCGCGGCGGACGGCGAGGGCGAACACACTTTCACCAGCCGGTACCCGCTGCTGTACCCCGAGGACGCCTGGGACGCGATGTCGATGCTGGAGCTTCAGGGGCCCGGCCTCATCTACCGCCAGGACCAGGACGGCGAGAGCCGGACGGTGTGGCTGCTGCACCCGGACGGCTCGTGGGCGCGGGCGACGGTCGCGGCGGGTTCCTGGACTCGCCAGTGGTGCACGAGTTTGGCCCTCAGCGACTGTGGTCGGAGATGGACCGCATCCGCAACCGGCTCAACCGCAGTGGCGCTCTCCCGGTCTACGGGCGAAGGTGAGAATTGACCCGGACGGCTCAGCGACGCTGTCGCGGGGTAGCTGGTCACAGCGACTTTGACCGCCCACATGCAGCTCCGCCCGCGCGCATACCCCCGAGGCGCACGGGCGGGGCTTCCTCGTTCCTACGCGACCAGGTCCGGCGTCCTGCTGCCACTCGGGTATGAAGGGGGCAGCCGGTAGCTGCCGGGCAGGTCGGCGCGGGTACGGTCTCGGCCCTGCAGGTGGTGTTCGACGATGGTGTAGGTGGGCGACGAGTCCGCGGAGGTTAGCGCCGCTGTCCTGCCCTCCCGCCAGGCTTGTGCCACTGGTAGTCCGGCTTCAAGCTGACCCGCAACCGGCGAGCGACTTTCGACCGGGCGACCGTGGCTGGGGCAGAAGTGGCAGGGGATGCGCCGCGATGGCCGGTTCCGCGAGGCTGTGTGGCTTCGCGGGGGAGGGGTGGCTGGCCTCTCCATACCGGCCATCGTGCGGCGTCTGGTCCGCCGGGAGTTCGTCGATCCCTTCAACCAGAGGTCGCGGTCTTACGGTATCCCGACTGGGTCGCGGTAGGTTGCGTCGTGGTCAGGAGGTCGAGGAGCGGCGGGCTGCGAGGTCCTCGAGGCGGGAGCGTTTCCAGCGTTGCTGGCGGGGGCGTCCGCCGCTGCCGCGCCGGTACTCGTATCCGTCGGGCTGTTCGAGGTCGGGCAGGAGGCCGTGCCCGAGTGCGCTGATGAAGCTGTCGGCGTTGCTGTATCCGAGGATGCGGGCTGCTTCGGCGGCGCCGACCAGGTCCTCGTTTTCGTCCTGGTCGGCCGGCGGCAGTACACCGCGCTTGCGTGCTACGGCGACGACGGTGGCCCGGCGCCACTTCTTGCGGCCCGGGCCGCGGCTGCCTTCTTCCTTCTGCAGGGTGTCCGGTTCGGGCAGTT
This sequence comes from Streptomyces sp. NPDC001093, assembly GCF_040298985.1. Lineage (NCBI taxonomy): Bacteria > Bacillati > Actinomycetota > Actinomycetes > Kitasatosporales > Streptomycetaceae > Streptomyces > Streptomyces sp. NPDC001093. The sequence goes on from NZ_JBEPBF010000092.1 coordinate 21,528, forward strand.
CGGGGATGCGCCCCTGGTAGAGGGCGCTGGAGAAGGAGGCCGGGCTGCCGTAGCCGAGCAGGGCAGCGACCTCGGCCGTGCCGAGGAGCTCGTCGGGGTCGCCGTCCGCCGGCACCTCGGGCCGGGCTGGCGCCGGGGCGGAGCTGCGCCGGCCCTTGCCGGGGCGGCTGGCGACCCAGGCCACGATCGTGCCTCGGCGCCACATCGGGCTGTCGATGTCCTCGTCGGGCTCGGGGAAGTAGCCGGGCCGGTCGCGGAAGTAGGCGTCGATGGTGGAGGTGCGGGTGTAGCCGAGAAGCTGGGCCACTTCCTGTTTGGTCAGCAGTTCGTCCTGGTCGGCCTCGAGTACCGCGGCTGGCAGCGTGCGTTTCTTCGGGGCACGCTGCGCGAAGAAGGCGGCGACCTCGTCGTGGTGCCAGAACCGCTTGCGGCCTTCTGTGCGCGCGACTGCGGGGAAGCCGCTGTCCGGATTGTTACTCCAGTCGCTGATCCGGGGCTTGCTCGTGCCGAACTCCGCCACGATCTGCGCGGTGTCAACGAGCCGCTCGGCGGAAGACATCAGGTCCCCTTCAGCAGGATCAGCAAGGCGATGCCGGCGCTCGAATAGGCGCGACATGTTCGATAATGCCAAATGGGTGGTTTGTTGTCCAGCCTGACGCCGAATTGGCCTACAGCACTTCCTCCCGTAGCAGGCACACCCCGAAGCGCGCCGCACGCTCCTCCAGCTCCGTGTAGGCCATGGCGGCCGGCGCGGTGTCCCAGGTCGCGAACGCGAGAGCGGAGACCGCCTCGCCGCGCGTCATCCCCTCCTCCCACGGCGCGCCCGCAGCGGTGCACCGCTCGGCGAGCTCGGCGTCGGACTGGCTCGCCGTCTCCCGGTCAACACCGGCCCGGACGTCGGCGACGCCCTCGCACCAGGCCTTGTGGCCCGCAGACAGCAAGCCGTGCAGCGTGTCCGGGTCGCTCACGCTCCGGGCCTGGGCGGCGAGATCGAGTAGCAGGGCGGTGGGGTTCGTCTCCGTGGTCATCTCCTCATCCACTGTAAGGGGCGCCTGCCGCGCCGCCGGCTTTCCCTGGCGCGGCAGATGGTGGTCATCAGATGTGAACGGTGCAGCCGTCGCAGAGTGCGCGGATGGCGCGGCGGGCCAGTTCGGTTCCTTGCGAGGCGCCTTCTCCAGCGCCGCCCGCACCTGGTCTTGACGGCGGTGAACGCCGGCCCCGGTTGCCTGGGCAGACGACGACGGGGTTGGGCGCAGCGCACTGCTCGGCGTGCCGGATCACGTCGGCGATGTACCAGTGTGCGCGGAAGCTGTTCCCCGTACCTGCTCAACCTTGGGATACGGGCGGGGTGAACCGGCTGCGCCGCGGTGTGGCTGAGCAGCGACAGCCCGGACTGACGGTGCGCAGGCGGCTGTTCCGTACCGCCGATGGTCTTGAGACCGGCACCTCCGTTGTCCACTTTGTCTTCCTGATCGCCCAATGCCAGCAAGTTGTGCACACAAAGGCCGCCCCTGTGAGCATGTCGGTGTGGGCCGTTAGCCTGTCGGTATGCGTGAGCGTGTCATTCCGGGGCGCAGCGGCGGCCTGATCCCTTTGCGCGCTGCGGACGCTCTGTGGGCCGGCATGACGACCGGCAGCGCTGTGCCGACGGCTTCCGCGGCGTTCACCTGTTCTCCTGCTCATGCCCGGGCGGGGTACGTCTTGCTCGGCAGCCGTGTGGTGGCGATGGTGAAGGCAAGCGGCGGCCACTGGAGTGTTTTGGAGACTGAGGTGCGCCGGGCGGCAGCGGAACTGAACGCGGTGGAGATGGACTGCCAGGACCTGGTCCGCATCGGTCCGTTTGGTGGCGCGCCGAAGAAGGAGTGCAACGAGACAACGCTGCTGCGCTGGCGCCAGCGCATCACCCGGGAACTGCAGGATCTGGGCGAGTCCGAGCGGGCAGCACGACGTGAAGGCGGCGGGCCGTCCCATCTGGCGGGGATCGACTGGCGGCGGCTACTCGTGGAGCGAACTCGCGACCGGACGGCGCGGACATGGTGGCTGCCGCGCGCCGTGGTCAGGCTGCTGGATGTGGCCGAGCACACCGAAACGCAATGGCTGCAAGCCGCGCGGACCTGCCGGGGGAACACGGCCGTCGCCGAGCCGCCCGGCCACGGCTGGCAGGCCCGGACCGCCGACGGCCGGCAGACGACGAGCCACGACTGCTCAACCGGCCCGCTGCGCCCGTACAACGGGGAACTGCAAGGCCACCTGTACTCGGCACTCAGCAGGAGACCCGGCACCTCCCGCAAGGTGGCTGGGTGGGCGTGCGCCATCTGCCGTACCGCTCCCGCCACGGTACTCGATCACTGCCACGAACACGGCTACGTCCGCGCTCCCGTCTGCCAGTCCTGCAACACACAGGAACGACCCGACCACCTGTACAGCAACGACATTCGCGTGGCCAACCACTACACACGCCTCTTTGTCACCCACGCCGCCGACTGGCTCTACCACTGGCACCGCTGCCCCGGCTGTCGCGCCCGCACCACCCTGCCGCTTCCACACCTCGCCGCATGGACCGCCCACGTGGCCTGCCGATCGCTGCGCCCGACCCACCGCGATGTCCGCGGTTCCCGCGCGCGTAAACCCTGTGGTGTGCTGCGCGTGTCCTGGGCGGGCAGTCAGAATGCGCCCGGTTCCTGCTTGCTCACTGTCGCCGTCGACTTCTGCCCTTCCGGCGAGCACCGTGTTCTGGCGCAAGTCCCCTACCGCGAAGCCGTCGAGCGGTTTGGCGCCTGGTTGGCCGAGGCCGCCCCTGCCGTGGCCGCCGCGGCGGGACCCGACCGCCTGGACGGCCTGCCCGCCCGGTTCCGGCCAGTCATCGCGGACACCAGCGGTGAGGGCCTGGCGCTGTTCTGAGTGAACAGCACCAGATCCGACACCCACGGCAACCCACACCCGCCCGGCGCCGGTTCGCAGCCCACCCGGACGCCCACGAAACCCGCCGCGTGCCTCCGCCAACACCACAAGCAGCCCCACACCTCAGACATCTTTGGGACCCGCCGCGCCCAGGGCCTGGACCCCCGGCAGAAGGAACGCCTGTTCGGACTGTTCGTATTGGCGGGGGTGACCAGCGGTGGGTTGCTGGCGCGGGCCCGCGCCGGCGGTGATCAGCTGCCGTCGGGGCTGTGCCTCTGTCTGTTCGTCGTCGTGCCGCTCTTTCGGGCTGGGCGGTTATGGGGGGGCGTTTCGCTGGGGTTCGTGTCCTGCGGAGATTCGTCGTCGCGCTGTTGTTGGGTCTGGCGGTTGTGGTCGGTTGGCTGCTGTTGCGGGGTGAGGGATCGGGCTGCGTCGCACTCGATGCAGGCTGCTGTGCGGGGTTGGCGGAGCGCGGCGAGGGCCTCTTCCTGGGTGAGTGTCCGGTCGCTGGGGGTGCAGCCGATGACGTGGAGGAGTGTGGCGCCCGGGTGTCCGGGGCGGTGGGGGAGGTACTGGAGTGTCCATGCGGGCGGGCGTTTGTGGGAGGGGGTGTCTGTTTGGGACAGACGGTGGGTCGGGACGTGCTCGTAGGAGACGCCGGGTATGGGGCGTGCGTGTGCGGGGCTTACCCAGACTCGCTGCTCGGCGGGTTCGGCGGAGCCGTTTGTACCGTTCTGTCACACCAGGATTCCTACCTGGTAGAGCCAGCCGTCCTTCACCTGTCGGCGGGCGTGCAGCCGTCCGCGGACTTCCTGGGCGTCGGGGAGTATGACGAAGATCGGAGCCCCTTGAGGTGACGTTATGGTCACGAGCGGTGATCTTGGAGCTCGAGTAGCGCTGCGAGGGCCGTGGCGGGGTCAGGGTCGCTTTGGCCGATGGGCCACCAGGCGCCGTCCTCTTTGCCGTACGGATACCAGCGGCCGTCGCGGCCGTAGCGCAGTTGGCGGTCGCGGCCGACGACGGTGAAGCGGTTGCGCCACGCGCGCAGCTGGGGAGGCCGTCCGTCCGCCCAGTCCTCGGCGAGCGAGGCGCGGGCGCGGTTGATTACCGAGGGGTCCGGGGTCCAGGGGTCCTCCAGGACAGAGAGTGCGGCCGTGCCGCCGTACCTCCAGGCCCGTACCGCCTGGGCGAGCTCGATCAGCGGGCGACCGGTGCTCTCGGAGATCCGGGCGAAGACCACTGTCTGTGGGTGCTCGGCGGCGATGCGCACAGCGTCCTGCCACTCCGTCAGGTCAGATGGATCGGGTGGTGTGTCGTTCGCCAGCGCGGCGGCGAGTTGGCGACGGGCGCGCTCGGCTGCGTCGGCGGCCAGGGTTTGAAGCGCCTCGGGGTCGATGCCTGGTTCGGCGGGCGAGGACGCCTCGAAGACGGGCGGGTACCCGGTGCGTTCGGGCAGGGGCGGCGGTCCGGGCAGCGGTGGCAGGTCGGCGCGCGCCGCGAAGGCCTCCCGGGCCGGTGTACCTGTGGGTGGGGCGGGAGTTCGCGGGGACGGAACCGACGCTGAAGCCGAGGCCGAGGCTGCCGCCTGCGATGCCGCGCGGGCGGCGTTGCGGCGGGCGAGCTCGTCCAGCAGCTGCTGTTCGCCGCGGCCGCGCATCAACATCAGCACGAAGGGGTCTTCGTCCAGCAGGCGTGCGACCTGGTAGCACAGCGCGGCGCCGTGCTTGCACGGATAGCCCCAGTCGGGGCAGGAGCAGGACGGCTCCAGATCGTTGGCGGACGGTAGCAGCCGTACGCCGGCCTCAAGTGTGTCCTTGACCAGCTCGGTGGGCATGTCGCGGTCCAGCAGTGCGGCGATGTGCCCGGCGCGTGCCGCCACCGCGTCGAGGAGCCGGTCCCATGCTGCGTCGCTGAGGACGGGGATCGCCAATGACACCCGGTAGGGCCGCGGCCTGCTGCCCTGCACCGGGGCGCTGATCCGGCCCGGGAACACGGTCATCTCGCCCACGGATCCGCGCCGCGCGTAGGTGCGACCGCGGGTGAGGCGGCCGGAATCGAGTGAGCACTCCTCCAGCGCCGACACCCATGCCTGGCCCCACCAGGTGGAGGCGAAACCGCCCCGGCGGCCGGGAGCCGGCGGGAAGGGAGGGAAAGTGCGGGCGAGCTGATCCTGGGCCCGCTGCTGGGGCTTCGTCGGGCGCGGGCTCACGTGCGGCTTCCCCTCGTGGTGCGCTGACGGTCTGTGCTCCAAGGCGTGGTGTTGTGGCGCATCGTTACCAGTTCGGCCAGTTCGGCGTCGGAGAGTTCGGTGAGTGCCGCCTCGCCATGGCTCAGCACGGCGTCCGCGAGCCCCTTCTTCTGCTTGAGCATCTGCGCGATCCGGTCCTCGACCGTCCCCTCCGCGATCAGGCGGTGCACCTGCACCGGCTGGGTCTGGCCGATGCGGTACGCGCGGTCGGTGGCCTGGTCTTCGACCGCCGGGTTCCACCAGCGGTCGAAGTGGATGACGTGGCCGGCGCGGGTCAGGTTGAGGCCGGTGCCGGCAGCCTTGAGGGAGAGCAGGAAGACCTGCCGTTCGCCGCGCTGGAAGCGGTCGACCATCTCCTCGCGCTGCTTCACCGGCGTCCTGCCGTGCAGGAACTGCGCCGCGATGCCACGGTCTGCGAGATGCTGCTGAAGCAGCCGGCCCATCTCGACGTACTGGGTGAAGACGAGTACCGAGCCGTCCTCGGCCACGATCGCATCCAGCAGCTCGTCGAGCAGTTCCAGTTTGCCGGAGCGGCCGGCGAGCTTGGTGTTCTTCTCCTTCAGGTACTGCGCCGGGTGGTTGCAGACCTGCTTGAGGCCGGTGAGCAGCTTCATCACCAGGCCGCGCCGGGCCATTCCGTCCGCCTCGCCGATCGCCGCCAGCGACTCGCGCACCAGCGCCTCGTACAGGGACGCCTGCTCCTTCGTCAGCGAGACAGGCTGGTCGGTCTCGGTCTTGGGCGGTAGCTCGGGGGCAATGCCAGGGTCGGACTTGCGGCGGCGCAGGAGGAAGGGACGGACCAGGCGGGCGAGACGGTGAGCACTCTCCTGGTCGCCGTCGGCCTCGACCGCGCGGGCGTAGCGGTCGCGGAAGGCGGTGAGCGTGCCGAGCAGACCGGGTGTCGTCCAGTCGAGCAGGGCCCATAGCTCGGAGAGGTTGTTCTCAACCGGGGTGCCGGTCAGCGCGATGCGCCCGCCGGCGGGGACGGTGCGCAGCGCCCGCGCGGTGTCGGAGTACGGGTTCTTGACGTGCTGCGCCTCGTCCGCGACGAGCAGGCCCCACGGCACAGCGGTATCGGCCAGGAGCGCCGCGTCGCGGCGCAGTGTGCCGTACGTGGTGAGGACGAAGGCGTTCGGTGTGAGGTCGTCCAGGGTGCGGCCCGGGCCGTGGAAGCGGCGTACGGGGATGCCGGGTGCGAAGCGCTGCACTTCGCGCTCCCAGTTGCCGAGCAGGGACGTCGGACAGACCACCAGGGTGGGGCCGTGGGCCGATCGCTCGTGACGGCGCAGGTGGAGGGAGATCAAGGTGATCGTTTTACCGAGGCCCATGTCATCGGCGAGACAGCAGCCCAGGCCGAGGGAGATCATCCGATCCAGCCAAGCCAGGCCCCGCAGCTGGTAGCCGCGCAGGGTGGCTGCGAGCATCGCGGGCTGGCCGGCGGCGGCCGATGCGGCGTCTCGGCCCGCCTCCGGCTCCGCGATCCGCGCACGCAACTGCTCCAGAGCGCCGCCCGCGGTGACCGGTACGGACGTGCCGTCGATCTCCACCTCGCCGGTCAGCGCCGCGCCCAGGGCGTCGATCGCGGTGAGCTCCCGGCCGCGCTGCTTGCGGACCTTGCGGACCAGCGCCTGGTCGACCACCACCCACTGGTCGCGCAGCCGCACCACCGGGCGGTGCGCCTCGATGAGGCGGTCCATCTCCTCCTCGGTCAGCGACTGCCCGCCCAGCGCCAACTGCCAGCGGAATTCAAGGAGCTGACCGGAGGAGAGGAAGGTCTCCAGGTCCGAGGGCGTCTTTTTGCGCCGGGGCGGCTCCAGCAGGCCGGTCGCGGTCAGCTCCTTCGTCAGGCCCTTTGGCAGGTGGACCTGGATTCCGGCGGCGGCCAGCCGCTCCGCAGCCTCGCCGAGCAGTTCCAGCAGCTCGTCGTCGGCGAGCTGCAGCACATCGGGCGCGGCCGAGGAGAGCAGGCGCGACAGCGGCGGCCATGCCTTCGCGCCGCGGCGCAGCGCCAGCAGCGCGTCGACACGGGTACGGGCGCCGAACTGCTCCTGAGCGGCTGCAGCCCCGGCCCACAGCTCGGCCGCATCTGCCACCAGGGTGGGGTCGGCGAGGCTGTGCAGCTGCACCACGGCCCGGAACTTTGGCCCCGCGCCGCCGCTGTCGCCGAAGTCTCCGCCGTCCCACGCGTCGCTGTCTCCCTCCAGACGCAGGGAGACGCGCACACCCGCGTCCATCCCGGCGGCCACCTCGGCCGCCCACTCACGCTGCTCGGGGATAGACACCGGCATCCGAACAGCGAAGGCCGGACCGGCCATCAGATGGCGCGCTGCCGGGGAGCGCGGCAGGCCGTCCGCGACCGCATCCACAAAGGCCCGCAGCAGCGGCTCGGCGGCGGGCAGCGCTACGGGCGACGAGCCCGGCAGCGGGACCGCGCGCGCCTCCGGCGGCATCGCCGCCGCGAGATCGCGTATCCGGCGCACGTCGTCGCCGTCCAGCGGACCGAGCCGCCAGGCGTCGAACCCGGTGGGGCTCAGCCCCGGCAGCAGCCGCCCCCGCGCAGCAAGTTGAAGCGCGATCAGGACCCCTGCTCCCCACCACGCAGCGGAAACGGAGGCGTTGCCGCTTGGCACCATGGCGCGAGCGCGGGTGAGTACGGGCACCGCCTGCGCGACCGGCAGCAGCACCGCGCTCACCCTCCGCCGCCGGATCCCGTTCCCGTGCGGCCGCACGACGGTGAGCTCCCCCAGCTCCACACCGCAGTCGGGCAGCTCGCCGCCGTCCGCCCGCCAGAACGCCACACGGCCTTCCCTGGCCGGATCTCCGGGCAGGAAGACCGCTTCGCATGCGCTGAGCGCGGCTGAGGCAGCCGGCGCAACCGCTCCCGGCTTCCTCTGCCCGGCAGGCCCATCCAGTTCGACGACCTGGAGGATACGCGCCATGATCGTATGCCCTTCGAGCCGGGGTCCGGGTATGCGCTGAAGCGACACCGTCACGCCTTGTCATCGCGCATCCACAAGCTGTACGGCGAAATGCTATCGGCCCCTGACGGGCGCCCGCGGCCTGGCCAAAGGACGTATGAGCGTGCGTGCACCCAGTCCTTGAGCGACTCGGTGCCCAGCGTGACGCCGACCGGCGCAGTGGACGACGACCTTGCACGGCCGCGCCTGCACAGTCGATGGCGTCGTCCGCGCTGGGCGCAGCCGCCCGCGGGCCGACCGGCGACGGTCCGCTGGACGGCCTGTTGCTTGACATCACCGGCTTCACGCGGGAGGAGGCCGGCACCGGTGTCGCGCTGGCCACCGAGCTGGGGCAGCTCGACGCTGGCAGTCGGGCCATTTATGACCCGCGCCTCGGTGATGCGGAGCATTTCGACTGGACCGGTGCCATCCGCTGACCGGCTGCGAGCATCACGGTCGGTCAGCCGCAGGCAGCTGGGTGCCGAACAGCTGACAGACGGGCTGAGTGCGGCGAGATGCTGTCGGCTCACGCCGGGCTTCTGTAAGGCGGTGGTCCAGTCGGTGGCGAGTGCCCTCCGCGCTGCGGCGAGTGTCACCTTGCCGAGCAGACCGCGGTGTGCAGTTGGGCTTCGACGGGGTCCATCTTGTTGTTGACGCCACCGTGTGTCCGGTGGCCGGGTCGGGAAGCATGTCCACTCGCCCGGTAGCGGGTAGTGGGTCGTGGTCCGGAAGCCTTTGGGGCGGCCCTGGATGTAGTTGGTCTCCCAGCACCGCCTGCACTCGATCTCGAACTCCTCCACTTGCTGAGCAGGCCCATTCAGGGTGCGGTGGCCGGGGCACTTGCGGAGGTTGGCCAGCCGGGAATGGCGCCGCCTACAGCATGGTGCGGTGGGGCCGGCAGGCTCAGGACAGGAACTGGGCGAGTGCTCCGGTGGCAGCGGCGGCGAGAGTGAGGAATGCGGCGAAGGTAGTGGCGGCGCGCATGAGGGCGGCAGGGTATGTGGCGCCGTCGAGGCGGGCGAGTGTGCCAGCGGCTGCGGCGGCCAGGAGCGCGAGCACGATGACCAGGGCGGCGGCGAGCAGGACGATGGCGATGTGGGTCACGGCAATCTCTCCGTAAGAGATGGGTTGTTGACGTGACCGAAGGTCGTGGAAACGGTGTGCGTCGTGGTCCGGCCGGACAATGATGAACACCGTTGAACACACGCAGGGCCGGGGGTGCAGGTGGGCGAGGATTCCGAGAAGCGTGAGGCGGCGCTCACCGAGCTGCGCAAGCGGCTGGAAGACGCCCTGGCTGACGCGGGGCTGACCAAGGTTCAGCTCGCCGCCCGGGCGAGACGATCGCGCACGACCGTCCAGGAGGCCTTCAAAGACGGTGGGCACCTTCCGTCCGGCGCGACGGTGGCGGCGCTGGCCGGCGAGCTGGGCCTGTCGGCCAAGCAGAAGCAGGAGCTGCTGGAGCTGCGCCGGGCCGCGGCAGGCGAGACGGCCGGTCCTCTGTGTGTGCGGGATGAAGGGCTCGGCAAGCCGATCGAGCACTGGGATCCTCACGACCTGGAAGTCCATCCCGCCGGAACCCCCACCGCCGCAGCCGGTGTGGGCGCCCGGGCGCAGCGGGCGCTGCCCGGCTACGTGCGTCGCGCCCATGACGAGGTCCTGGCCGAGGCGGTGAGTGAGGCGGCCGAGGGGCGCAGTCGAATGCTGACCTGGAGGCCGGTTCCCGCGAACGTACGATGGGTCGACCGGACGATGTGGGGGCATTCATGGGCGAGGGAGAGGGCGCGGAGGCGACGCGTGCCCAGGCGGTCGGGAGCATCCGGGACGCTCTGAGGCGGGAGTACGACGGCCTCATCGACCTCGGAGACGTGGAGGGGCGGAGCGCCAGCGAGATAGAACTGATCTTCGCCAACCGTGCGTTGGCAGCCATGTCGCTCCAGCTGCTCACCGGCTGCCCACCGACAGAGGCCGCGGCGTGGGTCACCGACGGCCGGGACGACCAGGGGATCGACGCCATCGGTTGCTCTCCCTCGGCGCCGGAACTGTGGCTCGTCCAAGCCAAGTGGAGCGAGCAGGGCAAGGCACGCTTCGGTGTAGAAGGCGCCCTGAAACTGCTGCATGGTCTGCGGCAGCTGGACAACCGCGACTTCGACCGGTTCAACCGCCGGGTGCGGCAGCACGCCGATCGGGTGCGCGACATCCTCGAATCGCCGGAGTGCCGGGTGCACCTCGTCGTGGCGGTCATGGGTGAACAGGCGTCGAAAGACCAGGCCCGCCAGGTGATCGAGCAGGCCGCCGCGGACTTCGGCGCCGCGGTCGAGTGCCACGTCCTGGCGCTCCCTGACTTCCACGCCGCTGCCCACCGAGGTGCCCTGACCCGAAACGTCGAACTCGTCGCCACCCTGCTCAGCAGTTGGTACACGCAGGACATCCCGCACCGGACGTTCAGTGGGCTGGTCGGGGCCGACGAGGTCGCCCTCTGGTACCAGGAACACGGGGCCCGTCTGTTCGACCGGAACCTCCGGAGCAACCTCGGCGTGACAGCACTCAATCTCGGTCTCGTGGAGACACTGCGGACTGCCCCCGAGACCTTCTCGTACCTGCATAACGGAATCACGGTGCTATGCGACTCCGTCGAGACCGAATTCTTCTCCCGCCCCGTCGTAGGCGCCCCGGTGCGACTGCGGCTCAAAGGGGCCGCCGTCGTGAACGGCGCCCAGACCGTCGCCTCCGTCTACTACGCGTACGATAAGCATCCCGAGAACGTGTCGCTGGCCGCTGTCCCGGTGCGATTCATCTCGGTGGCGAACGCACCCGAGGGCTTCGCCCGGTCCGTCGTCGCCGCTACCCATACCCAACACGGCATGGGTTCCCGCGACCTCATCGCCCTCGACGAGGTGCAGAGCCGCATCCGGGAAGACTTTCGGGCCACCCTTGACAAGGAGTACGTCTTCAGACGGGGCGAGTTGGTTCCCACGCCGGCGGCGGGCTGCTCGCTCGAGGAGTCGGCTGTGGCGCTCGCCTGCGGCCACCCCGACGCGTCCCTCAGCGCCTTGGCCAATGCCTCAACCGAGCATCTGTGGGAGGCGACGCCGGAGGGGACGTACACCCGCCTGTTCGGCCGCCGGCCGAGCGCCCTGCAGATCTGGCGCTCCGTCCTCCTGCTCCGTGCCGTCCGAGAGGCCCTCCACGAGCTGAAGCCCGGTCTGACCGGGCGCGCGGCTGCCATCGCGGAGCGCGGAGGCCTGCTCGTCGCCCACCTGGTGTTCCGGCTCGACGGAGCCGAGGGGATCGACGATCCCGACACCGAGTGGGAGCACGCGCTGGTCGACGTGTCCGGCCGCGTACGCCAGGTGCTGGCAGCGCTGATTCCGCTGGTGGACGACCTCTTCGGCAGCAACTCGTTCGTGGCGACGATCTTCCGGGAGACTGGGCGGTGCCGCCTGCTCGCGGAGACGGCCGTACGAACCCTCACGGACGCGGAGCAGACCCCGCAGCTCGTGGTCGCGTCCCCTCCGCAACGGTCGCGGAGACCCAGTTCGGCCCGTCTTCTCGTCGAACACCGGCGGATTCCCGACGGAACGCAGGTGCTGTACCAACCAGGGCGCGTTGAAGAACGGGCCATCGGCCGCTGGCTCGACGAGGACCCCCGTCGTTACCTCGCGACCTGGAGCAACGACACCCGGCATCCGCTGCGCTGGGCCGCCGACGGACGCCTGTACTCGGTCAACGGACTGATCCGGCACATCTGGCAGAGCGCCGAGTGGCGTGAGGCATGGAGCGCCGTCCAGGGGCCTCGATATTGGATCATCCCGGGCGAAGGCAGCCTCGCGGACCTCGCCGAAGCGCTCTGGGACGCCAAGGCTCTCCGGGACACCGGCGAGTGAGCGCGCCGGGCGTGCTCCGTCACGTGGGGCGCTACGAACTCGGAGAGCTCATCGGCAGGGGCGGGATGGGGCAGGTCTGGGCGGGACGCGACCCAGAACTGGGCCGACACGTCGCCATCAAGCTCATCCAGCCGCGAGAGGGCTTGACCCGCTCCGAGGCCGGAGCCAGGATCGCCCGTTTCCGCCGCGAGGCCCAGACCATGGCTCGGCTGGCCCACCCGGGCGTCCCGCAGGTCTACGACATCGTCCCCGATCCCGCGGGCGGTGAGCGCCTCTACATCGTCATGCAGCGGCTGTACGGCTCCTCGCTCAAGGACATCTGCGGTACCTTCGGCCGCCTGCCTGTCTCGTGGGCGGCTTGCCTGGGGGTCCACCTGTGCTCGGTGCTTGCCCACACCGGGAGCGTGCCACTTGTCCACCGCGATCTGAAGCCCGCCAACATCATGGTCACGGACGACGGTTTCGCGATGGTGCTGGATTTCGGCATCGCCGCGCTGCTCGACGGCGACCACACCACCCTGACCCCGGCAGGCCGTCCCGTCGGCACACCCCGATACATGTCCCCCGAACAGGCCCTGGCAGGCGAGGTCACACCGCGCAGCGATCTCTACGCGCTGGGCTGCGTTCTGTACGAACTCCTCACTGGCCAGCCGCCGTTCACGCAGGACAACGTGCCGAGCCTCCTCTACCACCATGTGTACGAGCCTCCGGTTCCGTTGTGGGAGCGGCGCCCGGAGGCCGGGCGCGAGCTGGACCGCCTGGTACGGGACCTGCTTGCCAAACGCCCGGAGGACCGGCCCGCGTCCGCTCAGGAGGTCTTCGAGCGACTCGTCCCGTTCCTTCCGCAGCAGAGGCACCGGTCGGTGGACGCGGGGGGTGCGGAAGGGTGGCCGCAAGGGCTCAGCCCCCTCGTACATCCCGGTCGCGCGTGGTTCATTGCGTCCTCCGCGGGTGGCGGGATCCCTGTCCTGGACGCTGACGATCTCCGGGAGGCGGACGCGCTGTTCGAGGATGAGGAGTACGGGCGGGCACTGGCGCTGTACCAGAAGCGCGTGGCCGAGCTCGCCGCCCAGGGGGCGGAGAACGGCGTGGAGGGCCTGAAGCTCCGTGGACAGATCGCCTACTGCCTGATGAAGTTGGGCGAGGTGGCGCAGGCACTGGAAGCGTTCGAAGCCGTGCTGAAGGCGCCGGGAGGGACCCTCTCGCCGACCGATCCGTTCCTTCTCACCACCCGTCGCCGCCACGGGTTGCTGCTGCACTCGGCCGGCCGGCTGTCGGACGCCTTCCATGTGCTGGTCGCCCTCTACCCCGACCTGCTCCGCACAGTGGGGGCGGAGTCGCCGGAGACCGATCGTGTACGCGCAGCGTTGAACCGGCTGCGGCGACAGCTGCGGCCAGGCGAATGACCGCGTGGGCGCCGCTACCCAGGAGAGGAGACGAAGCCCGCGCCGCGGGACCTGGCCAAGAGCAAGGATGAACGCGAGCTGGAGACCGCGAGCATAGCCGACAATCCGGACGGGACATCCGGGCCGCGGCTGGCCGAGCGAGGCAATTGGCGGGGCATCCTCGCCGGGCTAGGGAGATCGGCGTCCTGGAGATCCGCGCCCCCTCCACCCGCGCTCGGGCTGTCCGAGGAGGCGCTGCGAGGCTGGCGCCTCGCTCTGCTCCCAGACGGCGCTCCTGGAGCACGCCGCCCGGTGGAACCTGCGTACGGTCATGACGTCCACCAGCGGGTGGAGGAGGCCGTTGCGTTCGCGGAGATTATCCATAGCGCACAGGCACGTGTGACGTGTTTGACAGGGATGTCACCTGGTCGTATGGCCGTCTGACGGTCCGCGCCTCGGTGGCTGACGGGGCTTGGTTGTGTTTGGTGGGTGGAGCAGAGCTATGTGGCTGAGCGTTCGATCTCTGCGTCGACTGGTGTGGAGCGGTGGGTGGTGGCCGATGCACGCACCTACGACCTGCATGCCGAGGCGTGTGCGTTTCTGGCCGGGTTGCGTAGCAAGGGCCGCTCGCCGAACACGGAGCGGGTCTACGCAGGCCGTCTCGCCCTTTATCTGAACTACTGCGCAGGGCGCGGTATCGAGTGGTCGCGTCCGAGTTTCATGGCTCTGTCCGGGTTGCAGCAGTGGCTGGTCACCACGCCGCTGCCGGCCCGCAGCCGTCGCTCCCCGACCACGGCTGCGCCCCGCTACCGTTCGCAGGGTACGGCGAACGCGGTGATGACGGCGGTGGCGGACTTCCTGCGCTTCGGCGCACTCCACGGCTGGGTTCCTGCCCAGACGGCCGGCCTGTTGTCGGAGCCGAAGTTCCTGCGGTACCTGCCGGCTGGTTACGAGGCCGGCGAGCGCGGCCAGTGGCGCCAGGTCCAGGTGTCGGCTTTTCGTTTCCAGGTCAGCGAACCCGGATGCGAGGATCTGTCCCCGGAGTAGATCCGCCACATGATCGCGGATACGCCCAGAGCGCGGGACCGTTTCCTCATTGCGCTGCTCGCTGCGACCGGCCTGCGGATCGGGGAGGCCCTGGGCCTGCGCCAGGAAGATCTGCATTTCCTGGCCTCTTCACGCTCCCTGGGCTGCCCTGTACAGGGCCCGCACCTTCATGTGCGGCGCCGCACCGACAACCCGAACCGGGCCCTGGCCAAGTCCAGACACCCCCGCTACCTCCCCGTCACCCCCGACATCGTCTCCCTCTACACCGACTACCAGTACGAACGGACGCCGGTGGCCGCTGCGGCCGAGACAGGCATGGTGTTCGTGAACCTTTTCCGCCCGCCGCTGGGCCGGGCCATGACCTATCCGAACGCCAAGAGCGTCTTCGACCGTCTGGCCCGCCGTGCCGGGCATCCGGCGCGGCCGCACATGCTGCGCCATGCTGCGGCCACCCACTGGCTGCGTGAGGGAGTGGACCGGGACGTGGTGCAAAAGCTGCTGGGTCACGCTTCGCCGCTCTCCATGGACCGCTACCGCCACGTCGATGAGTCCGAGACCCGGGCGGCTGTCGACCGGGCCCAGGCATGGCGGGAGAACCAGTGAGCACGGCTACGGCGCCTGCGGTCGGACTTGCCGCACCGACGAGGGCCACGAAGAAGTCGTGGGAGATGTGGCTGCGTGCCCACATCGATCCCGCGTGGCGGCCGGGGGAGTGGGACAGCGCCAGGTGGCTGTTCACCGGAGACCTCGGCAACTCGCGCACCTCGTCCTCCCAGTGCCGCACCCGCCGCTGCGAGATGATCGTGCGCGCTCAGGAGACGTTCTGTACCTACTGCTCGGACCAGCGCAGAAAGAGCGGCTTGCCGCGGGAAGAGTTCGCCGCCACTTTCACCCCCGCCCGTTCCAGATCCCTGCCATTGACGGTCGTCGGGCCGTGCACGCTCACCCGGAACGGCGCGCGCTGCGTACGGCCCCAGGTGTCGGGAGGCCTGTGCGCTGCCCACCACAACTCCCGCAGGTACCACACGGCAAGAGGCACGTTCGAACGCTGGCTCCGTGAGCGCGCTACTCCCTTCATTGACGTGCCTGTCTGCATGGTCACCGACTGCGCCGGCGCATCCATGAATTCCCGGGGGCTGTGCAACTATCACTGGCGCGCCTGGAGGGCAGACTGCCGCTCCAGTACCGCTCCCCTGTCTGTTGCCCAGTGGGCGCCGGGGCAGCCGCTCTATCTGCTGGCGCACCAGTTCCACCTCGCCCCGTTGCCCGAGTTGCTGCGCTGGGAAGTGCTTTACGCCGTGCAACAGATGGACCAGTGGGTACGTGCCCTGGAACCTCACTGGATCCGCGGCGTGATCAACCATCTCACCACTGCCGAGACCCTTCTGGATGCCACCAACGCGGCCCGGCTCACCAAGCCGCACCAGGCTGCCGTCCGTACATTGGAGAACCTGCAGTCCGCCGCCCGCGCCGGATACAGCGAGTTCTCCGGGATCACCCTCATCGACCAGGACGTCATCGATCTGCGCGTCCTCGGGCTGCGCCACAGCGCCTCCGGCAAGCGCCGGCATCTGCCCGGCCGCGTCGATCTCCGCACAGTCCGTCAGCCCTGGTTGCGCCAGGCGCTGCGTCATTGGGTGACCAGCGCCCGCCCCACCACGGAAGACTTCAAGCGTACTTTCCACGCGACGACCATCGCCTCCACGACTCTCGCCCAGCGCGCCGACGCCGGCGACGATCCCGCCGCCCTGACGTTCGTCGATGCCACTTCGGCCGTCGACGCTTTCCGTGCCGCACGCAAACGAGACGGAACCCCCTACTCCTCCTCCTTCCGGCGCAGCCTGTTGGGGATGTTCTTCCAGCTCATCGCCTACGGCCGCCGCTGCGGCACCCTCGATGACCTGGCCGGCACCTTCACCCGCGTGCCCGTCGAGCACGTCATCTCCGTGGAGGAACCGAATGAGGACTTCATCGGTAAGGCCATTCCCGAGTCCGTCATCCGGCAACTGGATGCCCACCTTGACTCCCTGGGCACAGGAAACACCTACGGCTGCCGCGACATCGCCCCAGACGCCCGGCAGCTGCTGTACCGCACGATGTACATCGTCCTGCGCGACACCGGGCGCCGCCCGCTCGAGGTCGTCTCCCTGACCCGTGACTGCCTGGAAACCCACAACAGCCAGCCCACCCTGATCTGGGACAACCACAAGAGGAAACGCCACCGCCGACGTCTGCCGATCACAACCTCCACTGCCGACGCCATCCGAGCCTGGCAAGCCTGCCGCGACCAACTGCATCTTCCTGCCAAAGGAGACCGGTACCTCTTTCCGTCCCTCACCCCACTGAGTGATGCCCCCTACATCTCCAGCAACTACCTCAGCGACGCCCTCAGGCTCTGGGCAGACGCCCTGCCCCAGCTCCACGCGGAGGGAACGGACTCGAGGGGACAACGCCTGCTCTTCGACCGGTCTCTGATCTACCCCTACGCCTTCCGCCACTCCTACGCCCAGCGCCACGCGGACGCCGGTACCCCCGTCGACGTGCTGCGCGAACTGATGGACCACAAATCCATCGCCATGACGCAGCGCTACTACACCGTCTCCCTCAAGCGGAAGAGCGAAGCTGTGGCCAAACTCAGCGCACATGTCCTCGACCAACACGGTCACCTCAGCCCCAGCTCGAGCACTGCCTACGAGATGCGCTCCGTCGCCGTTCCCTATGGCGGCTGCACGGAGCCGTCGAACGTGAAAGCCGGCGGCCAGGCGTGCCCCATCCGCTTCCAGTGCGCCGGCTGCGGCTTCTACCGCCCCGACCCCTCCTACCTGCCTGCCATCGAGCACCACATCAACGAACTACGAGCAGACCGCGAAACCGCACTCGCCATGGGCGCAGCCGAGTTCGTCACCACGGCGCTCACCGCACAGATCACTGCCTACCAGCACGTCATCGACCGCATGCACAAACACCTGGCATCCCTCCCCGCTTCCGAACGCGCCCAGATCGAAGAGGCCAGCACTGTGCTGCGAAAGGCACGAGCAGGCGACAACCACACGCTCCTGCCCCTCACCACCGCCCGGCCGAAAGACCACCGATGAATCCCCGCGGCAACCCCGCTCCCCTCGCCGAAGCCAGACGCCGTCACAGCCTCGACAAACGAGCCCGTGTCCTCACGGTTCTCGCCACACTCGAGAAACAGGGAAAGCCGCTCACCTTCGCCGCAGTCGCCCGCGCCGCCCGAGTCTCCACCTGGCTCACCTATGCCCCCGGCGTACGGGAGCACATCGAGGCAGCCCAACTACGCCAGGCCCACAGCACCCCACCATCTGCTACGGCAAGCCCGCCCTCCGCACTCAGCCTGCGCACCGAACTCGAAACCGCCCGGAAAGAAATCAAAGACCTCCGCGACGAACGCGACCGGCTCCAGACAGCCCTGCGCCACCAACTCGGCCACCAGCTCGATGCCATCCACGCCCCTGACGCAGCGACCAGAGCAGATGAACTGACCACCTTGAATCAGGACCTCACCCGCCAGCTACAGGAGGCCTCCTCAGAGAACGCCACATGCCGCGCCCGCATCACCGCCCTCGAGGAAGACCTGACCGCCGCCCGCACCAGCCTCCGAAGGATGATCCGTGACGATAACCTTCGGTGAGCGAACACGGCATCGCCAGCACGGGAACTGAATCATGCCCAGCGCATGCCGATGGCGGAGAGCTGTTCCACGCGTTCGGGGGAAAGCGTCGCCGCTCGTGAGCGTTGGTTGTTGATCCATGCCCCGAGACGGAGCTCGTGCTGCTCCTGGTCCTCGCCGACGATCCGTTCGATGTGCTTGCGCGGTACCCGCAGGTGTCCTTCGCGTTCGTAGAACTGCTTGGCGGCGACGAGGTTGAGGGCCCATTTGTCGGCTTGGCTGCGGCGCGGCTGTGGTTTCTCGTCCTCGGTGGCGGGCTGGATTCCGAGGATGTGTTCGCACATCCACTGCTGGACGCCTGTGAGCTTGTCCCAGCCGAGGCGGACCGAGCGTACCCACCGTCCGAGGTCTTCGCCCTGGTGCACGACCTCGCCCGGCGACATGGGCAGTTCGCCGCCGGTCTCCAGGTGCAGCCGGACCAGATGGAAGCAGCGTTGCCATTCCACGGGCCAGGCCGGGCACCACGACGGGTCGATATCCTCGAGCTGTTCGCGCCGTTCCTCCGACAAGGCGCCGGCCGCCGACTCCACGGGCAGTCCCTCGGCACGGCGCTGCTCGATCTCGGCGGCCTTGCGGGCGGCGGCCCGCTGGTTCTTCAGCCAGATGCCTACCCGGTAGCCCTGGTAGGTGGCGTCCAGCGGGGCCAGGAGGTGGCCTGCCTCGGCTGCCCATCCGCGCGCCGCTGCGAGGCCCTGGTCATGTCCCCTGTGGTGGTGTAGCGAGGTCGATCTGATCTTTGTAGATCGTGTCCATGCTTTCCTCGGGTAGATAGCGGCGGGGAAAGGCGA